>NZ_JBVIPD010000026.1:75712-118310 GCF_055578235.1 Streptomyces sp. NPDC033136 | reverse complement strand
GAAGCACGAACGCCTTCGTCGACGCCGTCCGGGCCGCTTCCGCGAGAGTCGGGGCGAGCGCGGCCAGGAGCTCGACGGCCTCGGCGATGTACCGGTAGGCCGTCGTGGTCCCGATGCCGAAACCGGCTGCGAGCTGGGCGTACGGATGGCCGCTGCGAAGGTGGGCGAGGGTGAGCAAAGCCTGCCGGTCCGGGCTCAGACGCCGCCACCGGGTGGCGAGCTCCCGGCGGTGCCTGCGGAGCCTGGCGGACAAGAAGCGCAGGGCCCGAGCTGGACACGTCGACGCCGGACGGGTAGACAAGCGCACGAAGCCTCTGGTGGAGACGGTTCTTCTTGGTCGAAAACCCATCTACCAGGGGCTTCATCTGTCTGTCAGCCCAACTGACGTGCTCAGTCGTCAAGTTGGAAAGGGCTCAGTACTTGTTTCTGTTGGCGTCACCGACCTCAAGGTGGTCGCCACGCAACTCGACGTCCGGGGTGTACCAGGAGCGCCAAGTCTCGGCTCTGGCCCCACTCTCAGGGGTGCTGACCACCGAGCAGGTAGAACAGGTGCACAACGGCGCTCGCCATCGCCGGGCCTGGAGCAAGGCTTGAGCCCGTGTCCCGCAGCAGGGCGCTGGGTGTTCCCCTAGGTACTGCGGGCACGGCGTCGTCATGGTCCCGGAGTGGTGGTCTGGCGCTGATGCGGGCTCCCGTCCTTTTGCCGACGTCACCTGCGGCGATGCTCCAAGATCCCGTCCACGCCTCGTCCACAGCCCCCGACATACGCCCGCTCCGGGCCGCACACGCCTGCACATACGCGAAGACCCCGTCCTCAGCGTTCTCGCTGGTGGCGGGGTCTTTGGGCACCTCGTGCAAGGTGCCCCCGGCAGGATTCGAACCTGCGCACACGGCTCCGGAGGCCGTTGCTCTATCCCCTGAGCTACGGGGGCGTGTCCGTCGCGTTGCTCGCGGCGACGGGTAGAACACTACCAGCTCCCTCGGGGTGGTCATGAACGGGTTTCCGCTGCCGGGGGCGGGGGTTCGGAACGCTCGTGCGGGGTGGAAGTGGGGAAAACCCGGACGCGGTGGCCGGGGCCGACCTACTCTCGAGTTGTGCCAGGCGCGTCGGGTCGGGTGCTTGTTGTGGACGACAACAAGGTCATCCGACAGTTGATCAGGGTCAACCTCGAGCTGGAGGGGCTGGAGGTCGTGACCGCGGCCGATGGTGCCGAGTGCCTGGATGTCGTCCATCAGGTGCGGCCCGATGTCGTGACCCTCGACGTCGTCATGCCCCGGCTGGACGGACTCACGACCGCCGCTCGCCTGCGGGCCGACCCACGTACCCGTGACGTGCCGCTGGCCATCGTCAGCGCCTGCAGCCATCTCGAGGTCGAGGCCGGGCTCGAGGCGGGGGTCGACGCCTTTCTCTCCAAGCCCTTCGAGCCGACCGAACTGGTCCGGATGGTGCGGCAGTTGATGGAGCGGGCGGGGCGTGGAGGGCGGCAGCAGGGGGGTGGGGACTCCGACCCCGCGGAAGACGGTACCCAGGCGCCGGCGGTGGATCAGCCGGCCGTGCCGTAGTCGACCGTGTTGTGCGTCGGCCGTGCCGTAGACGGCCCGGCGACGAGCAGCGCGAGCCCCGCCGCGCCGGCAGGCCCTGTTGTGCAGTCGGCCGTACGGTAGACGACCCCGTTGCACAGTCGGCCGTGCCATAGATGGCCTTGTCGCACAGCCGACCGTGCCGCAGTCGGTGAGCCGGCCCTGCTCGGGCGGGTTCGTCGCCGGGGGCGCGGCCGCGGTCGGGGTGGCGCAGTGAAGTGAGCGGGGAGCAGCGCGCCCCCGTCCACCACCCTCCGCGTCCACATCCCGGACCCTCCCGAAACCGGTTCGCTCACCCACCCCCCTCCTCCCATACGCTTGTCCCGTGACCCCCGTCGAGCTCTCCCGCACCGTGCTGCACGCCGTGCGTCGCGCTGTCGACGACGGGGAGCTCAGCGTGACGGTGCCGGAGCGAGCCGTGGTCACGCCGCCGGGCCCCGGGGGCTGTGGCGACTACGCCACCAACATCGCCCTGCAGCTGGCCGGTGCGGCGGGGGAGCCGCCGCAGCGCGTCGCCGAGATCCTGCGCGCGCGGCTGCTCGACGAACGGCGCATCACCGACGTCGTCGTCACCGGGCCCGGGTTCCTCAACCTCAGCCTGGAGAGCACCGCCTCCGCCGGGCTCGTCGAGGCGATCCTGCGGCGCGGGCGGCGGTACGGGTGCGTCGCGGGGTCAAGCGGGAACAGGGTCGAGGTCCGGTGCCCGGCAGAGGTCCGGGCTGTCGTGATCGCGGACGTGCTCGCCCGTGTGCTGTGCAGTCAGGGCGACTTCGTACGGGTCGAGTGCGACGGCCGGCCCGCTCCGGAGTGGGAGTCCGTCCTCGGCGTGGACGTCACCAGCCGAGGGCCCCGCACTTTCGCCGACCGTCGTATCGACCTGCGTCCGGCGCCCGCCCCCGCCGATCCCCTTCCTCTCGGGCGCGACGCCGCCCGCTGGGCCCTGCTGCACCCCGCCGCCCACGACCGGCCCCGCATCACGCGCGAGCATCTCGTGCAGCGGGAGACCAACCCCCTCTTCCGTGTCCGGTACGCCCACGCCCGCACCCGGGCCCTCCTGCGCAACGCCACCGACCTGGGCTTCCACTCCGAGCCCGGCCCGGTGAGCGGGGCAGACGCGGACGCGCTGCTCGCCCTGCTCGGCGACCACCCCCGCCTCCTCACCGCCGCCGCCACGCACCACACCCCCGACCGTCTGGCCCGGCACCTCGTCACTGTCGCCGACGCCACGCTGCCCCTGCTCCCCGCCGTGCTGCCCCGCGGCGAGGAGAAACCCTCGGCCGCCCACCGTGCCCGGCTCGCGCTCGCCGAAGCCGCCGGGACGGTGCTGGCCGGCGGCCTGTCCCTGCTCGGCATCGACGCACCCGACCATCTCTGAGAGCCAAGAAGAGACACACGAACCATGAGCCGTTCCGCACACCCCGCCGGGCCCCGTCACGCCGATGTCCTCCCCGAGGGCCACTACTCCGCCCCGCCCGCCGACCTCAACGCGCTGGACCCCAAGGTGTGGGCCCAGACCGTGACGCGTGACGCGGACGGTGTCGTCACCGTCGGCGGTATCCCCGTCACCCGGCTCGCCGAGGAGTTCGGCACCCCCGCCTACGTCCTCGACGAGGCCGACTTCCGGGCACGCGCGCGTGCGTGGCGCAGCGCGTTCGGGACCGAGGCCGACGTCTTCTACGCGGGCAAGGCCTTCCTCTCCCGCGCCGTCGTGCGCTGGCTGCACGAGGAGGGGCTGAACGTCGACGTCTGCTCCGGCGGGGAGCTGGCCACCGCCCTGTCCGCCGGCATGCCCGCCGAGCGCATCGCCTTCCACGGCAACAACAAGTCCGTCGACGAGATCACCCGGGCCGTCGAGACCGGAGTCGGGCACATCGTGCTCGACTCCTTCCAGGAGATCGTCCGCGTCGCCCACATCGCGCGGAGCCTCGGGAAGCGGCAGAAGGTCCTCATCCGGATCACCGTCGGCGTCGAGGCCCACACCCACGAGTTCATCGCCACGGCCCACGAGGACCAGAAGTTCGGCATCCCGCTGGCCGGTGGCCAGGCCGCCGAGGCCGTGCGCCGGGCGCTCCAGCTCGAGGGTCTCGAGCTGGTCGGCATCCACAGCCACATCGGCTCGCAGATCTTCGACATGTCCGGGTTCGAGGTCGCTGCACATCGGGTGGTCGGGCTGTTGAAGGACATCCGCGACGAGCACGGCGTCGAGCTGCCCGAGATCGATCTCGGCGGCGGGCTCGGCATCGCGTACACCAGCGGCGACGACCCCCGTGAGCCGCACGAGATCGCCAAGGCGCTCACCGAGATCGTCACCCGGGAGTGCGAGGCCGCCCGGCTGCGTACGCCACGGATCTCCGTGGAGCCGGGGCGGGCCATCGTCGGCCCGACCGCCTTCACGCTCTACGAGGTCGGCACCGTCAAGCCCCTCGACGGGCTGCGGACCTACGTCTCCGTGGACGGCGGCATGTCGGACAACATCCGCACCGCGCTGTACGACGCCGAGTACAGCGTCGCGCTGGTCTCCCGCACCTCCGACGCCGAGCCGATGCTCGCCCGCGTCGTCGGCAAGCACTGCGAGAGCGGGGACATCGTGGTCAAGGACGCGTTCCTGCCGGCCGACCTGGCGCCGGGTGACCTCATCGCCGTGCCCGCGACCGGCGCCTACTGCCGGTCCATGGCCAGCAATTACAACCACGTGCTCCGCCCGCCGGTCGTCGCCGTCGACGGTGGTGCGGCGCGGGTGATCGTCCGGCGCGAGACGGAGGAGGACCTGCTGCGTCTCGACGTCGGCTGAGTGAGGAGCCGCAGGCCACGGGCGGCGGAAGATCTCCTGTCCGCCGCCCCCGCACAAATGAAATGCACGTCTCACGATCCGGACTGGGGGCAGAAACTCCCGTCCGGTGAGTGAGACTGGTTCCACCGTAGACGGTAATGAGGAAACGAGGTCGGATGATGCGTACGCGTCCGCTGAAGGTGGCGCTGCTGGGCTGTGGAGTGGTCGGCTCAGAGGTGGCGCGCATCATGACGACGCACGCCGACGACCTCACGGCCCGCGTCGGGGCCCCGGTGGAGCTCGCGGGCGTGGCCGTACGGCGGCCCGACAAGGTGCGCGAGGGCATCGCCCCCGAGCTGGTCACCACCGACGCGACCGCCCTCGTCAAACGCGGCGACATCGACGTCGTGGTCGAGGTCATCGGGGGCATCGAGCCCGCCCGGACCCTCATCACCACCGCTTTCGAGCACGGCGCCTCCGTCGTCTCCGCCAACAAGGCGCTGCTCGCCCAGGACGGAGCGGCCCTGCACGCCGCCGCCGGGCAGCACGGCAAGGACCTCTACTACGAGGCCGCCGTCGCCGGTGCCATCCCGCTGGTCCGGCCGCTGCGCGAGTCCCTCGCCGGCGACAAGATCAACCGCGTGATGGGCATCGTCAACGGCACGACCAACTTCATCCTCGACAAGATGGACTCGACCGGGGCCGGCTACCAGGAGGCCCTCGACGAGGCCACCGCCCTGGGATACGCCGAAGCCGACCCGACCGCCGACGTCGAGGGCTTCGACGCCGCCGCCAAGGCCGCCATCCTCGCCGGCATCGCCTTCCACACGCGCGTACGCCTGGACGACGTCTACCGCGAGGGCATGACCGAGGTGACGGCGGCCGACTTCGCCTCCGCGAAGGAGATGGGCTGCACCATCAAGCTGCTCGCCATCTGCGAGCGGGCCGCGGACGGAGGGTCCGTCACCGCGCGCGTGCACCCGGCCATGATCCCGCTCAGCCACCCGCTGGCCTCCGTCCGCGGCGCCTACAACGCCGTGTTCGTCGAGTCCGACGCCGCCGGGCAGCTCATGTTCTACGGCCCCGGAGCGGGCGGTTCCCCCACGGCCTCCGCCGTGCTCGGCGACCTCGTCGCCGTCTGCCGCAACCGCCTCAACGGCACGACCGGACCGGGCGAGTCCGCCTACGCCGCCCTCACCGTGTCCCCGATGGGCGATGTCGTCACGCGCTACCACATCAGCCTCGACGTGGCCGACAAACCGGGCGTTCTCGCCCAGGTCGCGACCGTCTTCGCCGAGCACGGCGTCTCGATCGATACGGTTCGCCAGCAGGGGAAGGACGGCGAGGCGTCCCTCGTCGTCGTCACGCACCGTGCGTCCGACGCCGCCCTCACCGGGACCGTCGAGGCGTTGCGCAAGCTCGACACCGTGCGTGGTGTCGCCAGCATCATGCGGGTTGAAGGAGAGTAACCAGCAATGACCCACCAGTGGCGCGGAATCATCGAGGAGTACCGGGACCGGCTGCCGGTATCCGACACCACGCCGGTCGTGACGCTCCGCGAGGGCGGCACGCCCCTCGTGCCCGCGCAGGTGCTCTCCGAGCGCACGGGCTGCGAGGTCCACCTCAAGGTGGAGGGCGCGAACCCGACCGGGTCCTTCAAGGACCGCGGCATGACCATGGCCATCACCCGGGCCAAGGAGGAGGGCGCGCAGGCCGTCATCTGCGCCTCCACCGGCAACACGTCGGCCTCCGCCGCCGCCTACGCCGTCCGGGCCGGGATGGTCTGCGCCGTGCTCGTGCCGCAGGGCAAGATCGCGCTCGGCAAGATGGGCCAGGCCCTCGTGCACGGCGCGAAGATCCTCCAGGTCGACGGCAACTTCGACGACTGCCTCACCCTCGCCCGTGGCCTGAGCGACAACTACCCCGTCGCTCTGGTCAATTCGGTCAATCCGGTGCGTATCGAGGGGCAGAAGACGGCCGCGTTCGAGATCGTGGACATGCTCGGCGACGCGCCTGACGTCCACGTCCTGCCGGTGGGCAACGCGGGCAACATCACGGCCTATTGGAAGGGCTACAAGGAGTACGCCGCCGACGGCGTCGCCTCCCGGACCCCGCGGATGTGGGGTTTCCAGGCATCCGGCAGCGCTCCGATCGTGCGCGGCGAGGTCGTCAAGGACCCCTCGACCATCGCCACCGCCATCCGCATCGGCAACCCGGCCTCCTGGCAGTACGCGCTCGCCGCGCGGGACGAGTCGGGCGGTTTCATCGACGAGGTGACGGACCGTGAGATCCTGCGCGCCTACCGGCTGTTGGCCTCCCAGGAGGGCGTCTTCGTCGAGCCCGCGTCCGCCGCGTCCGTAGCCGGCCTGCTGAAGGCCGCCGAGCAGGGCAAGGTCGACCCCGGGCAGCGGATCGTCTGCACGGTCACCGGCAACGGGCTGAAGGACCCCGACTGGGCCGTCGCCGGAGCCCCGCAGCCGGTCACCGTCCCCGTCGACGCGGTGGCCGCGGCGGAGCGCCTCGGGCTGGCCTGACGTGCGCTGACGCGCCGAGCGCCGGTGTAATGCCCGACACGTTCCGGCGTAAGACGGCGCTTACCTGGGGAATCTCCCTACGGCGGGTGCACAGGGGGCTTACGACACGCATCGTGCGCCTCCTGTGCGCCCTGTGTCGCCACAGAACCTTCCTTCGATAGGCTGTACTGAACCCGCCCGCGCATATGCCTTCGCATGGAGCGCGGTGCCGCGCCGTCTCGGCGGCCCGGGACAGTGGCCGGCCACCCCGGTCGGCAGCGGCCCCCAGGGTTCTCGTACGCCATCGGATGTCCATCCCACGTCATTCGACCATCACGCAGCTCAAGGAGAGTCATCGAGCGATGGCCGGTCCAGCGTTCCGCGCCGCCGCCGTCCGGGTGCGCGTCCCCGCCACCAGCGCCAACCTCGGCCCGGGCTTCGACGCCCTCGGCCTCGCGCTGGGCTTGTACGACGACGTGGTCGTCCGGGTGGCCGACTCCGGGCTGCACATCGACATCGCGGGTGAGGGCAGCGAGACGCTCCCGCGCGACGAGAAGCACCTTCTCGTCCGTTCCCTGCGCACCGCATTCGACCTGCTGGGCGGACAGCCGCGCGGTCTGGAGATCGTCTGCGCCAACCGCATTCCGCACGGCCGGGGCCTCGGCTCCTCCTCGGCCGCCATCTGCGCCGGCATCGTCGCCGCCCGGGCCGTGACCATAGGCGCGGAGGCCAAGCTCGACGACACCGCGCTGCTGGAGCTCGCCACCGAGATCGAGGGTCACCCCGACAACGTCGCGGCGTGCCTGCTGGGCGGCTTCACGCTGTCCTGGATGGAGGGCGGCGCGGCCCGGGCGATCAGGATGGAGCCCGCCGATTCCATCGTTCCGGTGGTTTTCGTGCCCGGAAAACCGGTACTCACCGAAACCGCGCGTGGCCTGCTCCCGCGCACCGTGCCGCACGTCGACGCCGCCACCAACGCCGGCCGGGCCGCCCTGCTCGTCGAGGCCATGACGCGGCGCCCCGAACTGCTGTTGCCCGCCACCGAGGACCGCCTGCACCAGGAGTACCGCGCGCCGGCCATGCCCGAGAGTGCGGCACTGGTGGAGCGGCTGCGGGGCGACGGCATCCCCGCGGTCATCTCCGGCGCCGGACCGACGGTCATGGCGCTGGCCGACGCGGACACCGCCGACAAGGTCCAAGCCCTGGCCGGCACGGACTGGGCCGCCAACCGGCTGAGCCTCGATCCGCAGGGCGCGAGTGTGCTTCCGCTCGCCACCTCCGGTGACATCTAGAAGCACACGATTGCCGGATTTCGAGAGGGGGAATGTTTGTTGGATCCGGTAGTGTTAATCTCAAGTCTGCACCCGACCCCACCATGGCGAGGTGCCTCGTGTCCCCGTCCGGGACAGACATTCTTCCGGGAGCCCCCCAAGCCGCACTGTGTTCCGTACGTCGGACCGTACGCCGTACAAGGACACTGAGCGGGGCGCAGGGCACGCTCCGGAACCGGTGCGACCACGCCACGTGACACTGACACTGGGTGCCACGGCTCAAGGAAGCGCCATCACCAGATTCCTCCGCCGTTTAGGCGGACCACCGCCCCGGCACGGTTCACACCACACGGACCGAAGTCGGACAGCACAACCGGTCGCCGAGCCAGACAGGCCGACGTCCGCTCCAGGGAAGGACCCTTCGTGAGCGACACCACCGATCTGATGGGCGCACGTGTCGAGGAGACCGCTGCCGCGCCCGCCACGGACGCCTCCGCGCCTGCCACCGGTGCCGGCTCCCGGCGGCGCCGCGGTACCGGCCTCGAGGGCATGGTGCTGGCCGAGCTGCAGCAGGTCGCATCCGGCCTCGGCATCAGGGGCACCGCGCGCATGCGCAAGAGCCAGCTGATCGAGGTCATCAAGGAGGCGCAGGCGTCCGGCGGCGCCGCGCCGGCCGCGAAGGCCGACGCCGCCGCCGAGACCAAGCCGAAGCGCCGCGCGACTTCCCGGACCCGTACGGGTGACAACGCCGAGAAGGCCGAGAAGAAGGCCGGCGCGAAGGAGGCCTCCGAGGCCCCCGCCGACACGGCCGGCAAGGCCGCCGCCCAGCAGCAGATCGACATTCCCGGTCAGCCCGCTGGGGGCCCCACCCGCGCGAGCGAAGCCGAGCGCGGGGGAGACGACGCGCCGTCCGAGCGCCGCCGTCGCCGTTCCACCGCCGAGGCCGGAGCCCCCGCTTCCACTCCCGAGACGGTCGCGGCCGAGGCGAAGAACGAGCCCAAGGCCGAGACGCCCGCGCAGTCGCAGCAGCAGTCCTCCGGCAACGACGCCAAGTCCGACTCCGGTGACGGCGAGGGCCGCCGTCGCGACCGCCGTGACCGCGGCCGGGACCGTGACCGCGGTGACCGCGACCGCCGCAGCGGCAAGGGCGACGACCAGCAGGGCGGCGGCCAGCGCGGCCAGCAGCAGAACCAGCAGGGCGGCGGCGGTCGCCAGGACCGCGGTCAGCAGGACGACGACGACTTCGAGGGCGGCCGTCGTGGCCGTCGCGGCCGCTACCGGGACCGCCGTGGCCGCCGCGGGCGCGACGAGATGGCCACGGAGCCGCAGATCAACGAGGACGACGTCCTGATCCCCGTCGCGGGCATCCTGGACATCCTCGACAACTACGCCTTCATCCGAACGTCCGGCTACCTGCCCGGCCCGAACGACGTGTACGTCTCCCTCGCCCAGGTCCGCAAGAACGGCCTGCGCAAGGGCGACCACATCACCGGTGCCGTGCGCCAGCCCAAGGAAGGCGAGCGGCGCGAGAAGTTCAACGCGCTGGTGCGCCTGGACTCCGTCAACGGCATGGCGCCCGAATCCGGGCGCGGGCGGCCCGAGTTCAACAAGCTGACGCCGCTGTACCCCCAGGACCGCCTCCGCCTGGAGACGGACCCGGGTGTCCTCACCACCCGCATCATCGACCTCGTGTCGCCGATCGGTAAGGGCCAGCGCGGTCTGATCGTGGCCCCGCCGAAGACCGGCAAGACCATGATCATGCAGGCGATCGCCAACGCGATCACGCACAACAACCCCGAGTGCCACCTGATGGTCGTCCTCGTCGACGAGCGTCCGGAAGAGGTCACAGACATGCAGCGGTCGGTGAAGGGCGAGGTCATCTCCTCGACCTTCGACCGCCCGGCCGAGGACCACACGACGGTGGCCGAGCTGGCCATCGAGCGCGCCAAGCGCCTGGTGGAGCTGGGTCACGACGTGGTCGTGCTGCTCGACTCGATCACCCGCCTGGGCCGTGCGTACAACCTCGCCGCCCCGGCCTCCGGCCGCATCCTGTCCGGTGGTGTCGACTCGACGGCGCTGTACCCGCCGAAGCGCTTCTTCGGTGCGGCCCGGAACATCGAGGACGGCGGCTCGCTCACCATCCTCGCCACCGCCCTGGTGGACACCGGGTCCCGCATGGACGAGGTGATCTTCGAGGAGTTCAAGGGCACGGGCAACGCCGAGCTGAAGCTCGACCGGAAGCTCGCCGACAAGCGCATCTTCCCGGCGGTGGACGTGGACGCGTCCGGTACCCGCAAGGAAGAGATCCTGCTCGCCCCCGACGAGCTCGCCATCGTCTGGAAGCTGCGCCGGGTGCTGCACGCGCTCGACCAGCAGCAGGCGGTCGAGCTGCTCCTCGACAAGATGAAGCAGACGAAGTCGAACGCCGAGTTCCTGATGCAGATCCAGAAGACGACGCCGACGCCCGGCAACGGCGACTGACGCAGCACCGCGCGAGAGGGCCGCTCCCCTTAAGGGGGCGGCCCTTTGTGGTGTCCATGTAGAGATAGGATCACGCTCTCTTCGAACTTGTGATCCCGAGGGGGGGACATACGTGGGTACACCCATGTCCGGGGGCGGTCGGCACAGACGCCGGATACGCATCGCACTGCCCGTCGCCGCGGCCGGTGCCGCCACCGCCGTGGCCGCCGCGCTGCTGACGACGTCCGCCGGTGCGGCCACCCCGCTGCCGCAGCCGACGGTCAAGCCCGCCACCAGCTCGCCGTCGCTCGCCGAGCTGGAGAAGCGCGTCGCCGGCGCCATGGCCGGTGACGACGTCGCCGGGAAGACGAGCAAGGCCTCGCTCAGCGCGGGCACCGTCGCCGGCAGCATCAACCCGAAGGTCATCGGCGGCAACGAGACCACCATCAGCACGGCCCCGTGGATGGCGCAGCTCCACTACTACGACGACCGGGGCACCTCCACCACCGGTGACGACATCGGCTTCTTCTGCGGTGGCGCCGTCGTCGCGCCGACGAAGATCCTCACCGCCGCGCACTGCGTCAAGGGCTACAACTGGAAGGGCAACGGCGCCGTCGTCACCGGCACCGCGCAGCTGCCCTCGGCCGACGGCACCGACCTGCACGGCGGCACCGTCACCGGCGTCTGGCGGCAGTGGAACCACCCGTCGTACAACGCGACGACCATCGACAACGACATCGCCGTGCTCACCCTGCCCGTCCCGGTGAAGGCCACCCCGATCCGGATGACGACGTCCGGCGACACCACGTCGTACAAGGCCGGCACCAGCGCCAAGGTCTACGGCTGGGGCCGCACCAGCTCGACCAGCGACGCCATCTCCGAGACGCTGAAGACCGCCACGCTGCCCATGCAGTCCGACACGACCTGCGCCGGCGCCTACGGCAGCGACTTCGTCAAGGGCCACATGGTCTGCGCGGGCAAGCCCGCCACCGGCAGCGACACCGGCACCGTCTCCGCCTGCAACGGCGACTCCGGCGGCCCGCTGGTCGTGAACAACCGGATCGTCGGTGTCGTGTCCTGGGGCGTGACGGACTGCGTCGCCAAGGGCGCCTACAGCGTCTTCAGCAAGGTGCGCTCGTACGTCGGCGCCACCTACCCGCGCCTCGACGACACCAACATCAGCGGCGACCACAAGGCCGACCTGTGGGTGCGCAAGGCCTCCACCAAGACGGGTTACTCCAAGGACTCCAAGGGCACGTCGTTCGCCGCCCGCGAGTCCTGGGGCAACTGGAACGGCGTCAACGTCGTCCTGCAGACCGACCTCGACCGGGACGGCTACCAGGACCTGGTCCACCGGCGCAGCAGCGACGGCGACCTCTTCTGGACCCACTACGTGATCTCCAGCGGCACCTGGTCCACCAAGAAGCTCGCCGACAACTGGAAGACCCGCACCCGCGTCATCACCCCCGGTGACGTCACCGGCGACTACCTGCCCGACCTGCTCTCGGTCGACTCGGCGGGCGTGATGTGGATCTACCCGGGCAAGGGCAACGGCAGCTTCGCGTCCCGCGTGAAGGTCGGCACCGGCTGGAACCAGTACAACTCCGTGCGCGGCAAGGGCGACTTCAACGGGGACGGCAAGACCGACCTGATCGCCCGCAGCAGGTCGGGCAGCTACGTCTACCTCTACAAGGGCACCGGCAAGGCCGGCTCGGGCGCCTTCTCGGCCCGCGTCAAGGTGCGCACGTGGAGCGGCTACAACGCCTTCGACGCCACCGGCGACGTCACCGGCGACGGCAGGGCCGACTTCCTGGCCCGCACCCCCGGCGGCACGCTCTACCTGTACCCGGGCACCGGCAAGGCGACCAGCGAGATCTTCGCCACAAGGAAGTCCGTCGGTACCGACTTCAAGCAGTACGACATCTTCGGCTGACACCGCAGGTGAGCGGGTACGTCCCGCGCCAACCGAGCACGGACTGTGCCCACCGCCGCACGCGGTGGGCACAGTCCGTCGTGCAACCCTTCTCCGAGTTTCCCCGTCTGACCAGGCGGAGCGACGATGGTGTGAGGAGGAGGTCCCCGACCTCGACGCCTGACGCTGACCGCAGGGGGTAGCCGACCGTAGACGAGCTGAGGAGCACATGGCTGCCGAGAGCACGCCGGATCCGGACATACCGGGCGAAACCGGAACCGAGGGAGCGCGGCGCCGCGCCAAGGGCCGACGCCGCAGGTCCCGCACGCGTCACAAGGGCCTGATGATCACGGCCTGGACCGCCGCGGGCATCGTCGTCCTGGGCGGCGCCGGGGCCGGGTACCTGCTCTTCAGGCTCAACGACAACCTCAGGAGCGTCGACATCGACCAGGTCCTCGGCGCCGACCGGCCCCGGAAGGCCGACAACGGCTCCGAGAACATCCTGGTCCTCGGCTCCGACACCCGCGCCGGCGGCAACAAGAAGCTCGGCGGCGGCACCGACGACGGCAGCGCCCGCTCCGACACGGCGATGATCGTGCACGTCTACAAGGGCCACAAGAAGGCCAGCGTGGTCTCCGTCCCGCGGGACACCCTCATCGACCGCCCCGCGTGCACGGACGCCGAGGGCAAGGAGTACCCCGCGGCGAACGGCGTCATGTTCAACTCCGCGTACTCCACCGGCGGGGCCGCGTGCGCCGTGAAGACCGTCGAGTCCCTCACCGACCTGCGCATGGACCACTATCTGGAGGTCGACTTCGCCGGCTTCCAGAAGCTCATCGACGACCTCGGCGGCGTCGAGATCACCACGACCAAGAGCATCGACGACCCCGACAGCCACCTGAAGCTGAAGGCCGGCACCCACAGACTCGACGGCGAGCAGGCCCTCGGCCTGGTTCGCACCCGCCACGGCGTCGGCGACGGCTCCGACCTCGGCCGCATCCAGCTCCAGCAGGCCTTCATCAAGGCCCTGGTCAAACAGGTCAAGGACATCGGCGTCTTCACCAGCCCCAAGAAGCTGCTCGACCTCGCGGAGACCGCGACCAAGACGGTGACGACCGACTCCGGCCTCGGCTCGGTCAACAAGCTCGCGTCCTTCGCGGGCGGCCTCAAGGGCATCACCCCGTCCAACATGCACATGGTCACGATGCCGGTGGCCTACGACCCGGCCGACCCCAACCGCGTCCTGCTGCAGAAGAAGAAGGCCGACCAGATCTGGAAGGCCCTGGAGCACGACAGGCCCATCCCCGAGTCGGCGACCTCCGGATCGGCGACAGGCGAAGCCAAGGGTGTGGTCAGCGCCCCGTAAGGCGCGCGGGGCTGTACCGATGTGCGGCTCCGCCGCGTGGGCGCGACCAGCCCAGGTCCGCCCCGCGGGGAACAAACGACGGCAACCCCCGGTTTGGGGAGTAGGCCCCAGTCCTGGCAGACTGGTACGTCGGCTCCGGTTCACGCTCCCGCACCCCGCGTCAGCGACCCGGCGCCCTCCCGAAACCTAGGAGACACCTTGAAGCGCGACATCCACCCCGCGTACGTCGAGACGCAGGTCAGCTGCACCTGCGGCGCGTCGTTCACCACTCGCAGCACCATCGAGTCCGGCTCCATCCGCGCCGATGTCTGCTCCGAGTGCCACCCGTTCTACACGGGCAAGCAGAAGATCCTCGACACCGGTGGCCGCGTGGCCCGCTTCGAGGCCCGCTTCGGCAAGGCCGCCGGCTCCAAGAAGTAGCGAGCCCCATTCCGCCGGTCCGCGGACGCCCCCTCACCGGGCGCTCCGGGACCGGCGTTTTTGGTCGCCCGCCCTTCACCCCCGTAAGTACACAGGAGCCCAAGATGTTCGAGGCCGTCGAGGAACTCGTCGCCGAGCACGCCGACCTGGAGAAGAAGCTCTCCGACCCGTCGGTCCACTCCGACCAGGCCAACGCGCGCAAGCTGAACAAGCGTTACGCGGAGCTCACCCCGATCGTCGCGACGTACCGCTCCTGGACGCAGACGGGCGACGACATCGAGACCGCGCGCGAGTTCGCCGCCGACGACCCCGACTTCGTGGCCGAGGTCAAGGAACTGGAGCAGCAGCGCGAGGAGCTGACCGAGAAGCTGCGCCTGCTCCTCGTCCCGCGTGACCCCAGTGACGACAAGGACGTCATCCTCGAGATCAAGGCGGGCGCGGGCGGTGACGAGTCGGCGCTGTTCGCCGGCGACCTGCTGCGCATGTACCTGCGGTACGCCGAGCGCGTCGGCTGGAAGACCGAGATCATCGACGCCACCGAGTCCGAGCTGGGCGGCTACAAGGACGTCCAGGTCGCCGTGAAGACCAAGGGCGGCCAGGGGGCGACGGAGCCCGGGCAGGGCGTATGGGCCCGCCTGAAGTACGAGGGCGGTGTGCACCGCGTGCAGCGCGTGCCCGCGACGGAGTCCCAGGGCCGGATCCACACCTCCGCGGCCGGTGTCCTCGTGACGCCCGAGGCCGAGGAGATCGACGTGGAGATCAACCCGAACGACCTCCGCATCGATGTCTACCGCTCCTCCGGGCCCGGCGGACAGTCCGTCAACACCACCGACTCCGCCGTGCGCATCACGCACATTCCGACCGGAGTCGTCGCCTCCTGCCAGAACGAGAAGAGCCAGCTGCAGAACAAGGAGCAGGCACTGCGTATCCTGCGCTCCAGGCTGCTCGCGGCGGCGCAGGAGGAAGCCGAGAAGGAAGCCGCCGACGCCCGCCGCAGCCAGGTCCGCACGGTCGACCGCTCCGAGAAGATCCGCACGTACAACTTCCCGGAGAACCGCATCTCGGACCACCGCGTCGGCTTCAAGGCGTACAACCTGGACCAGGTCCTGGACGGCGACCTCGACGCGGTGATCCAGGCCTGCGTCGACGCCGACTCGGCGGCGAAACTGGCGGCTGCGTAAGGCACGCACGAGCACGTACGAGTACTACGGAGGACTTGCGTGAATCTGCTGCTCGCGGAGGTGGCCCAGGCCACCCAGCGGCTCGCCGACGCCGGCGTGCCCTCGCCGCGCACCGACGCGGAGGAACTCGCCGCGTTCGTACACGGCGTCAAGCGCGGCGAGCTGCACTCCGTCAAGGACTCCGACTTCGACGCCCGGTACTGGGAGGTCATCGCCCGCCGCGAGGCCCGCGAACCGCTCCAGCACATCACCGGGCGCGCCTACTTCCGCTACCTGGAACTCCAGGTGGGGCCGGGGGTGTTCGTGCCGCGGCCCGAGACGGAGTCCGTGGTCGGCTGGGCCATAGACGCCGTGCGCGCCATGGACGTCGTCGAGCCGTGCATCGTCGACCTGTGCACCGGCTCCGGCGCCATCGCGCTCGCCCTCGCCCAGGAGGTGCCGCGTTCGCGCGTGCACGCCGTGGAGCTGTCCGAGGACGCCCTGCACTGGACCCGCAAGAACGTCGAGGGGTCCAGGGTCGACCTGCGGCAGGGCAACGCCCTGACGGCCTTCCCGGACCTGGACGGCCAGGTGGACCTGGTCGTCTCCAACCCGCCGTACATCCCGCTCACCGAGTGGGAGTACGTCGCGCCCGAGGCACGGGACTACGACCCCGGCATGGCCCTCTTCTCCGGTGAGGACGGCCTCGACCTGATCCGGGGTCTGGAGCGCACCGCGCACCGGCTGCTGCGCCCCGGCGGCGTCGTGGTCGTGGAGCACGCCGACACCCAGGGCGGACAGGTGCCGTGGATCTTCGCCGAGGACCGCGGCTGGACCGACGCCGCCGACCACCCGGACCTGAACAACCGCCCGCGTTTCGCCACGGCCCGCAAGGCACTGCCGTGAGCGCACCGGGCACACCGCGGTCTTCGCGGACATCACCCCAGCAGCACGTGTACGAGGAGGCCAGCTAAAGATGGCACGGCGATACGACACCAACGACGCGACCGACCGCGTGACCGGTCTGCGCGAGGCAGCGTCCGCCGTCCGCCGTGGCGAACTCGTGGTGCTGCCGACGGACACGGTGTACGGCATCGGCGCCGACGCGTTCTCCTCGGAGGCGGTCTCCGACCTGCTGGAGGCCAAGGGCCGGGGCCGCAACATGCCCACCCCCGTCCTCATCGGCTCCCCGAACACGCTGCACGGGCTCGTCACGGACTTCTCCGAGCTGGCCTGGGAGCTGGTCGACGCCTTCTGGCCGGGCGCGCTGACGCTCGTCGCCAGGCACCAGCCGTCCCTCCAGTGGGACCTGGGCGACACCCGGGGCACGGTCGCCGTGCGCATGCCGCTGCACCCGGTCGCCATCGAGCTGCTCACCGAGGTCGGCCCCATGGCCGTGTCGTCGGCGAACCTCACCGGCCACCCGGCGCCGGAGGACTGCGACGCCGCGCAGGAGATGCTCGGCGACTCCGTCTCCGTCTACCTGGACGGCGGCCCGACCCCCGGCATCGTCCCGTCGTCGATCGTCGACGTCAGCCGCGAGGTCCCCGTGCTGCTGCGCGCCGGTGCCCTCTCGGCGGACGAGCTGCGAAAGGTCGTACCCGACCTCGAGGTGGCGAATTGACGGCCGCTGGAGCGGGGCGTGGCATAGGCAACGGGGAACGCGCGGCGGAGATCACGACGACCTTCGTGGGACTTCCGCGCGACAGCTTCCGCATCCTCCACGTCAGCACCGGCAACGTGTGCCGCTCACCCATCACCGAGCGGCTGACCCGCCATTTCGTCACCGAGCGGCTTGGCATCCTGGGCGGCGGTCTGATCGTGGAGAGCGCGGGCACCTGGGGCCACGAGGGCGCGCCCATGGAGTCCCACGCCGAGACCGTCCTGGCCGACTTCGGCGCGGACGCCTCCGGCTTCACCGGACGCGAACTCCTCGACGACCACGTGATCCGGGCCGACCTGGTGCTGACCGCCACCCGGGACCACCGGGCGCAGGTCATCTCCATGGGCCACTCGGCGGGCCTGCGCACCTTCACGCTCAAGGAGTTCACCCGCCTGGTGAAGGCCATCGACCCCGCGACCCTGCCCCCGCTGGAGGAGGGCGTGGTCATCCGCGCGCGTGCCCTGGTACGCGCCGCGGCGGCCCTCCGCGGGTGGCTCCTGGCACCGGACGCCGAGGCGGACGAGGTGTACGACCCCTACGGCGCGCCCCTGACGTTCTTCCGGTCCATCGGGGACGAGATACACCAGGCGCTCGACCCGGTCGTCACGGCCCTGACGGGCGTCCCCGCACGGACGTAACGACCGAGCGCCCAGCGGGCCCCGGGCCTACATTGGTCGTACGTCACCGTCGACGCCCGGAGCCCACCATGACGGTCATCCCTGCCATCGAGGCCGATGTCCTGCGCCGCCAGGACCCGGAGCTCGCGGACGTCCTGCTCGCGGAACGGGAGCGGCAGGCGACGACGCTCCAGCTGATCGCCGCCGAGAACTTCACCTCGCCGGCCGTGCTGGCCGCCCTCGGCTCACCGCTCGCCAACAAGTACGCCGAGGGCTACCCGGGGGCCAGGCACCACGGCGGCTGTGAGGTCGCCGACATCGCCGAACGTCTCGCCGTCGACCGGGCCAGGGCCCTGTTCGGCGCCGACCACGCCAACGTCCAGTCGCACTCGGGGTCTTCGGCCGTCCTCGCCGCCTACGCCGCCCTGCTCCGCCCCGGTGACACCGTCCTCGCCCTCGGCCTGCCCTACGGCGGCCACCTCACGCACGGCTCGCCCGCCAACTTCTCCGGCCGCTGGTTCGACTTCGTCGGATACGGCGTGGAGGCCGAGTCCGGGCTCATCGACCACGAGCAGGTCCGCACCCTGGCCCGCACCCGCCGACCCAAGGCGATCGTGTGCGGCTCGATCGCCTACCCGCGGCACATGGACCACGCGTTCTTCCGCGAGGTCGCCGACGAGGTGGGCGCCTACCTCATCGCGGACGCCGCGCACCCCATCGGGCTCGTCGCCGGGGGAGCGGCGCCGAACCCGGTGCCCTACGCGGACATCGTCTGCGCGACCACGCACAAGGTGCTGCGCGGTCCGCGCGGCGGCATGATCCTGTGCCACGCGGAGCTGGCAGAGCGGGTCGACCGGGCGGTGTTCCCTTTCACACAGGGCGGCGCGCAGATGCACACCATCGCCGCCAAGGCGGTCGCGTTCGGGGAGGCGGCAACGCCGGCGTTCGCCGCGTACGCCCATCAGGTGGTGGCGAACGCGCGGGTTCTCGCGGCCCGGCTGGCCGCCGAGGGCCTGGTCGTCACCACCGGCGGCACGGACACCCACCTGATCACCGCCGACCCGGCACCGCTCGGCGTCGACGGCCGCACCGCCCGGGGGCTGCTCGCCGCGTCCGGCCTGGTCCTGGACTGCTGTGCCCTGCCGCACGGCGACGCCCGGGGACTCAGGCTCGGCACGGCCGCGATCACCACGCAGGGCATGGGCGAGGCGGAGATGGCCCGGATCGCCAAGCTGCTCGCCGGGGTGCTCCGTGGCGTGACGGAAGCATCGAGGGCCCGTGAAGAAGTGCGGGAGCTGGCCGGTGGATTTCCGCCGTATCCCCGCTGAGCCGGGGTAAGCGCATCAGGGTGCACAGCCACTCGTGCAACCATCGTCGCTACCCGGAAGTCCCCACCCTTATGCGCGCATCGCTAGGGTGTGAGGCTGAGATGGCCAGCGAGACCTGTGGGGAAGCCCGTGCGTGAATACCTGCTGACGCTCTGCATCACGGCCGCGGTGACGTATCTGCTGACCGGGCCGGTACGGAAGTTCGCGATCGTGGCCGGAGCGATGCCGGAGATCCGGGCACGTGACGTGCACCGGGAACCCACTCCGCGGCTCGGCGGGATCGCGATGTTCTTCGGTTTGTGCGCGGGCCTGCTGGTCGCCGACCACCTGACCAACCTCAACCAGGTCTTCGAGACGTCGAACGAGCCCCGGGCCCTGCTGTCCGGGGCCGCGCTGATCTGGCTGATTGGTGTGCTGGACGACAAGTTCGAGATCGACGCCCTGATCAAGCTGGGCGGCCAGATGATCGCCGCGGGCGTGATGGTCGTGCAGGGTCTGACCATCCTGTGGCTGCCGATCCCGGGCGTCGGCTCGGTCGCGCTCACCCAGTGGCAGGGCACCCTGCTGACGGTCGCCCTGGTCGTCATCACCATCAACGCGGTCAACTTCGTCGACGGCCTGGACGGCCTCGCGGCCGGCATGGTCTGCATCGCGGCCACGGCGTTCTTCCTGTACGCCTACCGCATCTGGTACTCGTACGGCATCGAGGCCGCCGCCCCCGCCACCCTCTTCGCGGCGATCCTGATGGGCATGTGCCTGGGCTTCCTGCCGCACAACATGCACCCGGCGCGGATCTTCATGGGTGACTCGGGCTCGATGCTGATCGGCCTGGTCCTCGCCGCGGGCGCGATCTCCGTCACCGGGCAGGTCGACCCGGACGCGCTCAACCTGTACGTCGGGTCCGAGAAGGAGGCCGTGCACCAGACGGTCCCGGTCTACATCCCGCTGCTGCTGCCGCTGACGATCATCGCGGTCCCGGCCGCCGACCTGGTCCTGGCGATCGTGCGCCGCACCTGGCGCGGCCAGTCCCCGTTCGCCGCCGACCGCGGCCACCTGCACCACCGGCTGCTGGAGATCGGCCACTCGCACAGCCGCGCGGTGCTCATCATGTACTTCTGGTCCGCGCTGATCGCCTTCGGCGCCCTCGCCTACTCGGTCAACTCGGCGTCCATGTGGATCGTGCTCGGTGTCGTGTTCCTCAGCGCGATCGGCCTGGTGCTGCTCCTGCTGCCGCGCTTCACCCCACGCGCCCCGCGCTGGATGGAGCACTTCGTGCCGCCGCGCTACCGGCGCCGGCGCTCGGTCGCGGCCCTGTCACCCGAGGCCTCGACGCCGGCGTCCGCCGCTGAACAGCCCGCCGCCGTCGGTGCCGAGAACCGCACCCCGGTGGTGGCCGGGGTCTCCGGTGTCAACGGGGCGACCGCCGTCGGCCCCCGTTCGCGTCTGGCCGACCGGGGCAAGGCCGGGACAAGGTAAGAATCTGACTAGAGCATTGCCAAGTCGTGGGATGGTGATGGGGGTACGAAGCGCCCCAATACCAGACATCTGGGCAAGGTTCTCGCTCAGACGCGCATGTTCACCCTCATGTGTGACAGTGCGCACACCCTCAGGTAAAGACTGCATCAAATAGTTTGTGATACGGTTCACGAGAACCCCCCGGATAGAGCCGAAGGACCGCAGTGCGACGGTCCATTTGGCGTGAGGTCTCCACTCAGCCCGGGACTACGCTCGTCCATGACGACACCCCTGCCCCCTGCGAAAGCGGAGTTGCCGCCATGCCGTCCAATGACGCCCGGATCCTGGCCCAGGCCGCCGTGCCCACGGCTGTCGTAGGTGTGACGGCTGCCGTCGTCGGCGCGGTGGCCGCGGGAGGCGACGGGGCCGTCGGCGCGGGGATCGCCACCGCCGTAGTGATCCTTTTCATGGGCGTGGGCCTCTATGTCCTGCAGTGGACCGCCCGGTCACTTCCCCATCTCTTCCAGGCGATGGGTCTGATGCTCTACATGGCGCAGATCCTCCTGCTGTTCGTCTTCATCGCGGTCTTCAAGGACACGACGCTGTTCGACCCCAAGGTCTTCGCCCTCACGCTGGTGGCCACCACCCTGACGTGGGTGGCCACGCAGGCGCGGGCCACCATGAAGGCCAAGATCCTTTACGTCGAGCCCGAATCCTCGGCCGAGCAGTCGGCCGAGAAAACAGGGCGCCCGGCGTGAGGCGTAGGGCCGGGACAAGGGCGCATGAGCGACCCTGCTATCGTCCGGTGCCAACTGCGGCATCGCGGGCGCGGGCATCTGAGCTGACGCCTGCTCGATCGCGAGGCTTGATGCCCCACAGCCGCCCCCACATCCGTAACACCAGTCCAGTGCCGACCCGCGGCTGTGCGCCGCGCCGACACAACGAGGTTGCCGTACCCATGCGTCACGCTGAAGGAGCCCGCGGTGAGTGCTGATCCGACGCAGGTGCTCGCCTTCGAGACCGACTGCCACATCTTCGATGGCTGTGGCTTCCCCTCTCCGGGCCTGCACTCGTTTCTGTTCGAGCCCCTGTGGGGCGACGCGGACAGCAGCCTGTACTTCAACAAGACGATGCTGCTGGCGCTGCTCGGCTCGGTTGTCGTGGTCGGCTTCTTCTGGGCGGCCTTCCGCAAGCCGCAGGTCGTTCCCGGCAAACTGCAGATGGTCGCCGAGGCGGGGTACGACTTCATCCGGCGCGGCATCGTGTACGAGACGATGGGCAAGAAGGAAGGCGAGAAGTACGTTCCGCTCGTCGTCGCACTGTTCTTCTTCGTCTGGATGATGAACCTCTGGTCGATCATTCCGGTCGCCCAGTTCCCGGTGACCTCGAGCATCGCGTACCCGATGGCGCTCGCGGCGATCGTCTACATCACTTGGGTCTCGCTGACCTTCAAGCGGCAGGGCTTCACCGGTGCCCTGAAGAACTTCACCGGCTACGACAAGTCGCTCGGTGGCGCGCTGCCGGTCGTCATGCTCATCGAGGCCTTCTCGAACCTGCTCGTGCGGCCGTTCACCCACGCCGTGCGACTCTTCGCGAACATGTTCGCGGGCCACATCCTGCTGCTGCTGTTCACCATCGCCAGCTGGTACCTGCTGAACGGCATCGGCATCGCCTACGCCAGTGTCTCGTTCGTGATGGTCATCGTGATGACCGCCTTCGAGCTCTTCATCCAGGCCCTGCAGGCATACGTCTTCGTCCTCCTGACCTGCACCTACATCCAGGGCGCGCTCGCCGAGCACCACTGAGCGTCCGTCCCCCTCCGAACCCCCAGTCACCCGGTGGCCAACACCCACCGGCCCGTGAAGAAAAGGAAGAACCTGGCATGTCCTACACCCTTGCGGCCGTCACCGGTTCGATCGCCTCCGTTGGCTACGGCATCGCCGCGTTCGGCCCCGGCATCGGCGTCGGCATCATCTTCGGCAAGGGCACCGAGGCCCTCGCCCGTCAGCCCGAGGCCGCCGGTCTGATCCGCGCCAACCAGATCCTCGGCTTCGCCTTCTGTGAGGCGCTCGCCCTCATCGGCCTGGTCATGCCGTTCGTCTACGGCCTGTGATCGTCTGATCCACGACCAGCTCACTCGACGAAAGGCCCTCTGATATGAGCCTACTGCTCACTATCGCGGCCGAGGGGGAAGCCCAGAACCCCCTCGTCCCGGAGATCCCCGAGGTCGTCATCGGCCTGCTCGCCTTCGTCATCGTCTTCGGCTTCCTCGCCAAGAAGCTCCTCCCGAACATCAACAAGGTTCTGGAGCAGCGCCGCGAGGCGATCGAGGGCGGGATGGAGAAGGCCGAGGCCGCCAGGACCGAGGCCCAGAGCGTGCTCGAGCAGTACAAGGCTCAGCTCGCCGAGGCCCGGCACGAGGCCGCGCGCCTGCGCCAGGAGGCGCAGGAGCAGGGCGCCGCGCTCATCGCCGAGATGCGTGCGGAGGGCCAGCGGCAGCGCGAGGAGATCGTCGCCGCCGGTCACGCCCAGATCGAGGCCGACCGCAAGGCCGCCGCTTCCGCGCTCCGCCAGGACGTCGGCAAGCTCGCCACCGACCTGGCCGGCAAGCTCGTCGGCGAGTCCCTCGAGGACCACGCCCGCCAGAGCCGCGTGATCGACCGGTTCCTCGACGAGCTCGAGGAGAAGGCCGAGGCCGGACGATGAACGGAGCGAGCCGCGAGGCCCTGGCAGCCGCACGAGAGCGTCTCGACGCGCTGACGGACTCCACGTCCGCCGACGCGGCGCGGCTCGCCGACGAGCTGGCCGCCGTCACCGCGCTGCTCGACCGCGAGGTGTCGCTGCGTCGGGTCCTCACCGACCCGGCGCAGGCCGGTCAGGCCAAGGCCGAACTGGCCCAGCGCCTGCTCGGCACCCAGGTCAGCGGCCCGGCCGCCGACCTGGTGGCCGGCATGGTGCGCTCCCGCTGGTCGCAGTCGCGCGACCTGGTGGACGCGCTGGAGACGCTGGCCAACGCCGCCGACCTCACCGCTGCCCAGCAGGCCGGCAAGCTCGACGACGTCGAGGACGAGCTGTTCCGGTTCGGCCGGATCGTCTCCGGCAGCACCGAGCTGCGTGCCGCGCTGACCGACCGCAAGGCCACCACCTCGGCCAAGGGCGAGCTGCTGCGCAGCCTGCTCGGGGGCAGGGCGCAGTCGGCCACCGAGCGTCTGGTGACGCGCCTCGTGACCGCGCCGCGGGGACGTAGCCTGGAGTCGGGACTGGAGTCCCTGTCCAAGCTCGCCGCCGACCGCCGGGACCGCATGGTGGCCGTCGTCACCTCGGCGGTGCCGCTGAGCGACCCGCAGAAGCAGCGCCTGGGCGCCGCCCTCGCGAAGCTCTACGGCCGCAAGATGCACCTCAACCTGGACGTGGATCCCGAGGTCCTCGGCGGAATCCGGGTGCAGGTCGGTGACGAGGTCATCAACGGCTCCCTCGCGGACCGTATCGAGGACGCCAGCCGCCGGCTCGCCGGCTGAGCAGCAACTCAATAGGCAGTACGTACTTACGACGGCCCTGGTTGGGCCGTGCAGAAGAATCCTGGGGGTCGCCCCCAGACCCCCAAAGTGAAACTTCGGGCCCAACAAGGAGAGCAGGGAACCCAGATGGCGGAGCTCACGATCCGGCCGGAGGAGATCCGGGACGCGCTGGAGAACTTCGTCCAGGCGTACAAGCCGGACGCGGCCTCGCGCGAGGAGGTCGGTACGGTCACCTTCGCCGGCGACGGTATCGCGAAGGTCGAGGGCCTGCCCTCGGTCATGGCCAACGAGCTGCTGAAGTTCGAGGACGGCAGCCTCGGTCTCGCCCTCAACCTCGAGGAGCGCGAGATCGGCTGCGTCGTCCTCGGCGAGTTCAGCGGCATCGAGGAGGGTCAGCCGGTCTCCCGTACCGGTGAGGTTCTCTCCGTCGCGGTGGGCGAGGGCTACCTCGGCCGCGTGGTGGACCCCCTCGGCAACCCGATCGACGGCCTCGGCGAGATCGAGACCGAAGACCGTCGCGCCCTGGAGCTTCAGGCCCCGGGCGTCATGGTCCGTAAGTCGGTGCACGAGCCGATGGAGACGGGCTACAAGGCCGTCGACGCGATGACCCCGATCGGCCGTGGCCAGCGTCAGCTGATCATCGGTGACCGCCAGACCGGCAAGACCGCCCTGGCCGTCGACACCATCATCAACCAGCGTGACAACTGGCGCTCGGGCGACCCGAACAAGCAGGTCCGCTGCATCTACGTCGCCATCGGCCAGAAGGGCTCCACGATCGCCGGTGTGCGCGGCGCTCTGGAGGAGGCCGGCGCGCTGGAGTACACGACCATCGTCGCCGCCCCGGCGTCCGACCCGGCCGGCTTCAAGTACCTGGCGCCGTACACCGGTTCGGCCATCGGCCAGCACTGGATGTACCAGGGCAAGCACGTCCTGATCATCTTCGACGACCTGTCGAAGCAGGCCGACGCCTACCGCGCCGTGTCGCTGCTGCTGCGCCGCCCGCCGGGCCGTGAGGCCTACCCGGGTGACGTCTTCTACCTGCACTCCCGGCTGCTGGAGCGCTGCGCGAAGCTCTCCGACGAGATGGGTGCGGGCTCGATGACCGGTCTGCCGATCGTCGAGACGAAGGCCAACGACGTCTCGGCGTTCATCCCGACCAACGTCATCTCCATCACCGACGGCCAGTGCTTCCTGGAGTCGGACCTGTTCAACGCCGGTCAGCGCCCCGCGCTGAACGTCGGTATCTCCGTCTCCCGCGTCGGTGGTTCCGCCCAGCACAAGGCGATGAAGCAGGTTTCCGGCCGTCTGCGCGTGGACCTCGCCCAGTTCCGTGAGCTGGAGGCGTTCGCCGCCTTCGGTTCCGACTTGGACGCCGCGTCCAAGGCGCAGCTGGAGCGCGGTCAGCGCATGGTCGAGCTGCTGAAGCAGGCGCAGTACCAGCCGATGGCCACCGAGGACCAGGTCGTCTCCGTCTGGGCCGGTACCACCGGCAAGATGGACGACGTCCCCGTCGCCGACATCCGCCGCTTCGAGAAGGAGCTGCTGGAGTACCTGCACCGCAAGGAGCAGGGCCTGATGACCTCCATCCGCGAGGGCGGCAAGATGTCCGACGACACCCTTCAGGCTGTCGCCGAGGCCATCGCGGAGTTCAAGAAGCAGTTCGAGACCTCCGACGGCAAGCTGCTCGGCGAGGACGCCCCGGCTGCCGGCAAGTGACGACGGAAGGGACCTGACTCATGGGAGCCCAGCTCCGGGTCTACAAGCGTCGCATCCGATCCGTCTCCGCGACCAAGAAGATCACCAAGGCGATGGAGATGATCGCCGCCTCGCGCGTCGTCAAGGCGCAGCGCAAGGTGGCGGCGTCCACGCCGTACGCGACCGAGCTCACCCGCGCGGTCACGGCGGTCGCCACCGGCTCTGACACCAAGCACCCGCTGACGACGGAGGCCGAGAACCCGACCCGCGCCGCGGTCCTGCTCCTCACGAGCGACCGCGGTCTGGCCGGCGCCTTCAACTCCAACGCCATCAAGGCCGCGGAGAAGCTCACGGCGAAGCTGGAGGCCGAGGGCAAGGAGGTCGACAGCTACATCGTCGGCCGCCGCGGTGTCGCCCACTACAACTTCCGCGAGCGCAAGATCGCGGAGTCGTTCACGGGCTTCACCGACGACCCGTCGTACGCGGACGCCAAGAAGGTCGCGGCCCCGCTGATCGAGGCCATCGAGACGGACACGGCCGAGGGCGGCGTGGACGAGCTCCACATCGTCTACACCGAGTTCGTGTCGATGATGACGCAGACGGCGATCGAGGCCCGGCTCCTGCCGCTCAGCCTCAAAGAGGTCGAGCAGACGGATACACCTGCCGCCGACGCGGCGGGCAAGCCCAAGGGCGAGATCCCCCCGCTGTTCGACTTCGAGCCCTCGGCGGAGGACGTCCTGGACGCCCTGCTGCCGCGTTACGTGGAGAGCCGCATCTACAACGCGCTGCTCCAGTCGGCCGCCTCCAAGCACGCCGCCACGCGGCGCGCGATGAAGTCGGCCACCGACAACGCCGGAGAGCTCATCGAGACGCTCACCCGGCTTGCCAACCAGGCCCGCCAGGCCGAAATCACCCAGGAAATCAGCGAGATCGTCGGTGGCGCCAGTGCCCTGGCCGACGCGACCGCGGGGAGTGACCGATAAATGACCACCACTGTTGAGCCGACCGCTCCTGCTGGCGTGGCCACTGGCCGCGTCGCGCGGGTCATCGGCCCGGTCGTCGACGTGGAGTTCCCCGTCGACGCGATGCCGGAGATCTACAACGCCCTGCACGTCGAGGTCGCCGACCCGGCGCTGGCGGGCGAGAAGAAGACGCTGACCCTCGAGGTCGCCCAGCACCTGGGTGACGGCCTGGTCCGCGCCATCTCCATGCAGCCCACCGACGGTCTGGTCCGCCAGGCCTCGGTGACCGACACCGGAGCGGGCATCTCCGTCCCGGTCGGCGACTTCACCAAGGGCAAGGTGTTCAACACCCTCGGTGAGGTGCTGAACAGCGACGAGACCTACGACGGTGAGCGCTGGTCCATCCACCGCAAGGCCCCCGCGTTCGACCAGCTCGAGTCGAAGACCGAGATGTTCGAGACGGGCCTGAAGGTCGTCGACCTGCTCACCCCGTACGTCAAGGGCGGCAAGATCGGTCTGTTCGGTGGTGCCGGTGTCGGCAAGACCGTGCTGATCCAGGAAATGATCATGCGTGTCGCCAACCTCCACGAGGGCGTCTCCGTCTTCGCGGGCGTCGGTGAGCGCACCCGTGAGGGCAACGACCTCATCGCGGAGATGGAAGAGTCCGGCGTTCTGGACAAGACCGCCCTGGTCTTCGGTCAGATGGACGAGCCCCCGGGCACCCGTCTGCGCGTGGCCCTGGCCGGCCTGACGATGGCGGAGTACTTCCGTGACGTCCAGAAGCAGGACGTGCTGTTCTTCATCGACAACATCTTCCGCTTCACCCAGGCCGGTTCCGAGGTGTCGACCCTGCTCGGCCGTATGCCCTCCGCGGTGGGCTACCAGCCGAACCTGGCCGACGAGATGGGCACCCTCCAGGAGCGCATCACCTCGACCCGTGGTCACTCGATCACCTCGATGCAGGCGATCTACGTCCCCGCGGACGACCTGACCGACCCGGCCCCGGCCACCACCTTCGCCCACCTCGACGCGACGACGGTGCTGTCCCGTCCGATCTCCGAGAAGGGCATCTACCCGGCCGTGGACCCGCTGGACTCCACGTCCCGGATCCTCGACCCGCGGTACATCTCGGCGGAGCACTACAACGCCGCGATGCGTGTGAAGAACATCCTGCAGAAGTACAAGGACCTGCAGGACATCATCGCGATCCTCGGTATCGACGAGCTCGGCGAGGAGGACAAGCTCGTCGTCCACCGTGCCCGTCGCGTGGAGCGCTTCCTGTCCCAGAACACCCACGCTGCCAAGCAGTTCACCGGCGTGGACGGTTCGGACGTGCCGCTGGACGAGTCGATCTCCGCGTTCAACGCGATCTGCGACGGCGAGTACGACCACTTCCCGGAGCAGGCGTTCTTCATGTGCGGTGGTCTCGAGGACCTGAAGAAGAACGCGAAGGAGCTGGGCGTCTCCTGAGCCTCGTGCTCATGACAGAGGGGGCGGGCGCGTCCCGCCCCCTCTGCCACGCCCATTAGACTTGTAACCAACACCCGGCACTCCCGCCGGGTGGTGACCCGAGGAGCCACCCTTGGCTGCTGAGCTGCACGTCGCGCTGGTCGCGGCCGACCGTGAGGTCTGGTCCGGCCAGGCCACCCTGGTCGTCGCGCGCACCACGTCCGGCGACATCGGCGTCATGCCCGGTCACCAGCCGCTGCTCGGTGTGCTGGAGTCGGGCCCGGTGACCATCCGTACGAGCGAGGGCGGCACGGTCGTCGCCGCGGTCCACGGCGGATTCATCTCGTTCGCGGACGACAAGCTCTCCCTGCTGGCCGAGATCGCCGAGCTGTCGGACGAGATCGACGTCCATCGCGCCGAGCAGGAGCTGGAGCGCGCGAAGGCGGAGGAAAACGCGGAGGCCCAGCGCCGCGCGGACGTCCGGCTGCGGGCTGCGACGGCGGCGCGCTGACTCCGTCCACCGTGTGATGACGTCACTCAGCCGCGGCTGGGTACCGGAGAGATCCGGACCCAGCCGCGGCTGAGGCGGATGTGGGTGATTTTTACGTTCCGTTACCTAGGAGACGAGGAGGTCGGTGTCGATGGTCCTCGCTCTGACTGTGTGCGGAATCGTGGTGGCTCTCGTGGTGGTGGGACTGTTCGTCTTCGGTCTGCGCCGCCGGCTCATCCAGCGCTCGGGCGGTACCTTCGACGCGAGCCTGCGCTGGGACACCCCGGCCGAGGGCGACACCAACGGCAAGGGCTGGGCGTACGGGGTGGCCCGGTACAACGGCGACCGCGTCGAGTGGTTCCGCGTCTTCTCCTACTCGCCGCGCCCGCGCCGCATCCTGGAGCGGTCCGCGATCGAGGTGGCCGGCCGCCGGGTCCCTCAGGGCGAGGAGGAGCTGGCGCTGCTCTCCGACCATGTGATCCTTGCCTGTCTGCACCGGGGCACGCGTCTGGAGCTCGCGATGAGCGAGGACGCGCTGACCGGTTTCCTCGCGTGGCTCGAGGCAGCCCCGCCCGGACAGCGAGTGAATGTGGCGTAGTCACATTCACTCGCCGAATGTTTTTACGACAGCCCGTTGTCGATCGCTGTCACCAGCTCCCCGTTTCCGGTGTCTCCGCTGAACTCCCAGAAGAACGCTCCGCCGAGCCCCTGGGACTTCGCCCACGCCATCTTCGAGCCGATGGTGGCCGGAGTGTCGTACGACCACCAGTTGCTGCCGCAGTGGGCGTACGCCGTGCCCGCGACGGTGCCGGTGGCCGGGCAGGAGCTCTTCAGGACCTTGTAGTCCTCGATGCCCGCCTCGTACGTGCCGGGAGCCGCGCCGGTCGCCGATCCGCCCGGGGCGGACTGGGTGACACCGGTCCAGCCGCGGCCGTAGAAGCCGATGCCGAGCAGGAGCTTGGCGGACGGGACGCCCTTCGCCTTCAGCTTCGCGATGGCGTCGGCCGAGTTGAAGCCCGCCTGCGGGATGCCGGGGTACGAGGTGAGCGGCGAGTGCGGGGCGGTCGGGCCGTCCTTGTCGAAGGCGCCGAAGTAGTCGTACGTCATCACGTTGTACCAGTCGAGGTACCGGGCGGCGCCGCCGTAGTCGGCCGCGTCGATCTTGCCGCCCGACGAGCCGTCGGCGGTGATGGCCGCGGTGACCAGGTAGTCCGGTCCGAACTCGGCGCGCAGTGCCTGCGAGAGGTTCCTGAAGGCCGCAGGTCCTGAGGTGTCGCAGGTCAGGCCGCAGGCGTTCGGGTACTCCCAGTCGATGTCGATGCCGTCGAAGACGTCGGCCCAGCGCGGGTCCTCCACGACGGCCTTGCAGGACCTGGCGAACGCGGCCGCGTTCTGCGCCGCCTGGCCGAAGCCGCCGGAGTAGGTCCAGCCGCCGAAGGAGTACAGCACCTTGATGTGCGGGTACTTCGCCTTCAGCTGGCGCAGCTGGTTGAAGTTCCCGCGCAGCGGCTGGTCCCAGGTGTCGGCGGTGCCGCTGACGGACTGGTCGGCGGTGTAGGCCTTGTCGTAGGCGGCGTAGGTGTCGTCGACGGTGCACTGACCGTTCTTGACGTTGCCGAACGCGTAGTTGATGTGGGTGATCTTCGACGCGGAGCCGGACGTCACCAGGTTCTTGACGTGGTAGTTGCGGCCGTAGACACCCCACTCGGTGAAGTAGCCGAGCTTGATCTTGTCGCCGGTGGGCGGGGGCTCCTCGGTGCCGCCGGTGGTGCGGACCCTGACCGAGCCACTGACCGGGCCGGTCTGGTCGGCGGTGTCGCGGGCCCGGACCGAGTAGGAGTAGTCGGTGCCCTTCGTCAGGCCGGTGTCCGTGTACGACGTGGTCGTCACGGTGGCGACCTTGGTCCCGTCGCGCAGGACGTCGTAGTTCCTGACGCCCTTGTCGTCGGTGGCGGCGGACCAGGTCAGCTTCACCGAGGTGTCGGTGATGCCGGACGCGGTGGGGGTGCCGGGGGCGCCCGGCGCGCTGTCTCCGGGCTCGGTGGTGCCGCCGTCGCAGCTGCCGCCGTTGAGCTCGCAGTGGGCGGGGGAGCCGGATCCGGTGCCGTTGAAGCCGAAGGTGACGGAGGCGCCGGGGGCGAGGGTGCCGTTCCAGGACTTGTTCTTCGCGGTCCAGTGAGTGCCGGAGGAGGTGACGTCGGCGTCCCAGGAGGAGGTGACGGACGTGCCGGAGGGGAAGTCCCACTCGACGGTCCAGGAGCTGAGGGTGGTGGTGCCAGTATTCTTCACCGTCCACTTGCCCTCGAAGCCGGAGCCCCAGTCCTGGGTCTTGGCGTAGGTGGCGGTGGCGGACGTGGCGGCCTGGGCCGGGCTCGCCAGGCCGACGAGACCGGCCAGGGGGAGCAACAGGCTCGCGAACCCTGCCGCGGCTCTGTGTCTGAAGCGCATGCTGCGCCTCCTTGATGGAGTTGTGGGGGGCGTGACTGAGCCTCACGCCACTCATGGTGCGGTGAGAATAGAAAGGTCTGTACCACCGGTCAATAGGTCTGGACCATCGTGACCCACGGTGATCAGCGGCCCGGTCAGATCCCCAACTCCTGCGCGAGCACCGCCGCTTGCACCCGGCTGCGCAGCTCCAGCTTCCCCAGCAGACGGCTGACGTGGGTCTTCACGGTCGCCTCGGCCATGTCGAGCCGCTCGGCGATGCCCGCGTTGGACAGGCCCTCGCCCAGACAGGACAGCACCTCCCGCTCGCGCGGGGTCAGCCGGTCGAGGACGGCCGGGTCGGCCGCAGGCGTCCGCGCGGGCCTCGCGGCGAACTCCGCGATCAGCCGCCGCGTGACCGCCGGGGCGATCAGCCCCTCCCCGCGCGCGACCGTCCGCACGGCCTCCAGCAGCTCCCTCGCCTCGGTGTTCTTCAGCAGGAAGCCGGACGCGCCCGCGCGCAGCGCCCCGAAGACGTACTCGTCGAGATCGAAGGTGGTCAGCACCAGTACGTCCGCGAGCCCTTCCGCGACCACCTGCCGGGTCGCCGACACCCCGTCCAGACGCGGCATCTGCACGTCCATCAGCACCAGGTCCGGCCGCAGCTCGCGGGCCAGCGCCACCGCCTGCTCGCCGTCCGCCGCCTCGCCGGCCACCTCGATGTCGGGCGCGCTGCGCAGGATGAGGACCAGGCCGGAACGGACGGCCGACTGGTCCTCGGCGACCAGGACGCGGATCATGCGGGGTCTCCTTCGACGGTGTCGTGCACGGGGAGGGCGGCGCGTACGGCCCAGATCTTGCCGTCGGCCGACTCCTCGGGGCCGGCCTCGAACATGCCGTCCAGCAGGGCGGTGCGCTCGCGCATGCCGATGAGCCCGGCGCCCGAGCCGGGGGCGCTCGGCTGGTCCCGGTCACCGTAAGGGCTGGTCACCGAGACGGTCAGCGCACCGTCCTGGCGGGCGAGGGCGACGGTGACCCGGCCGGGCCCGGCGTGCTTGAGGGCGTTGGTGAGGGACTCCTGCACGATGCGGTAGGCGGCGAGTTCGACGGGTGCGGGGACCGTGCCGTGCGCGGCGTCGAGGGCGACGTCGAGGCCGTTGGCGCGGGCGCCCTCGACCAGGGCGCCGAGTCCGTCGAGGGTGGGGGCGATGGGGGTACCTCCCTGCTCGAGCGAAGCCGAGAGCCTGGGGGACGGCTCGACGTCGCCGCTGGAGTCGCGGAGGATCCCGATCAGCCGCCGCATCTCCGCGAGCCCCTCGACGCTGTTCTCACGGATGACGGCCAGGGCGTCCTGGGAGGTCTTCGAGTCCGCCAGGGAGAGCGCGGCGGTGGAGTGGATGGCGATCGCCGACAGGTGGTTGGCGACCATGTCGTGCAGTTCGCGGGCCATCCGGGCGCGTTCGGCGGTGACCGCCTGGGTGCGGTCCATCTCGGCGAGCAGCGCGGTCTGCTCGGCGCGCAGCCGGGCCGCCTCCGCGGCCTCACGGTGGTTGCGGACGATCAGGCCGGTGGAGGAGGGGCCGAACGTCACGAGGCCGGTGATCACGCCGATCAGCAGCGCCTCCGGCTCGCGCCACAGCGCGAACGGCACCACGGCCCCGGCCAGCGAGAGCAGCCCGGTGATCCGCGGGATGCGGCGGGCCGAGGCGGGCGGGCCGTACAGGACGGCCGCGTACATGAGGTCGGTGTACATCAGGACCGTGACCAGGTTGCCCTGGGTGACGGTGTCCAGGGCGATCGCGGCCGTGCCGGTCAGCAGGGCGGTGCGCGGGGAGGTCCGGCGCAGCAGCTCGCAGCCGGCCATGACGAGGAGCGGCAGCAGGACCGGCCAGCGGCCCGGCAGCAGCACGTACGGTTCGGTGTGCGGGCGGGTGGCCAGACCGACGCCCCAGAGCAGCAGCCCGCCGAGCAGGCCGCCGAGCGCGACGTAGACGTCGAAGCGGTGCGGGCGGGGGAGTCGTGCGGCCATGGCCACCATCCAACACGGCCGTCGTGCCCTGCGCGTGGACCCCGCGAAGGGTCCCTCGCTGCATCTTTCGATGTACCGCGGGTTCGTCAGCCGCGACGACGATTCCGGCCGCGCCGAACGGGAGCCTGGAAGGGTGACCGAGAGGAGCGAATCGTGATCGTCGCGTTGATCGCCGCCTGTGAGATCGGCTTCTGGGTACTGCTGGCGGCCGGGCTGGCCTTCCGCTACCTGCTGCGCATGCCGCGTACGGGGCTGGCGCTGCTGCTGTGCGAGCCGCTGCTGGAGGTCGTCCTGCTGGTCGCCACCGCGCTGGACCTGAGGAACGGCGCGGATCCGAACTGGACGCACGGGCTGGCCGCGCTGTACATCGGCTACACCGTCGGTCACGGCCACCGCACCGTGAAGTGGCTCGACGGCCACGCGGCCCACCGCCTCGGCGGCGCCCCGCCGCCACCGCGACCCCCGCGCTCCGGCACGGCCCGGGCCCGCCACGAGGCCAAGGTCTGGACGGGCACGCTGGTGGGCGCCGCCGTCGCGACGGTGCTGCTCCAACTCGCCATCTGGTACGTGGACGACCCGAGCCGTGTCACGTCCCTGGAGAGCTGGCGCTACGTGGCCTGGCGTGCTGCGGGGATCCACGGCCTGATCGCGTTGAGCTACTGGATCTGGCCGCGGAAGGCTCCGGAGGGTGAGCCGGAGGTCGCGCTGGAGAAGGAGAGGGCGCACCGATGAGCAAGGCCCGCGGGAACCTGGTGGAAGGGATCGTCACCTTCGTGATCGGCCTCGGGTTGTGGCTGTTCACCGGCGACGTGGAGGTCCCCGTGGTCACCCTCACCAAGGTCGGCGTCGTGATGATGTGCGCCGGCGGCGTGCTGGTCGCCGCCGGGCTGTGGCAGGGGGCGCGGCGCGGGACCTGAGCGCGGCCTGCCCGGTGCGGGTGTGTCGTGGCTGGGCGCGCGGTTCCCCGCGCCCCTTGGGGACGAGGCTTCAGCGCTCCCCGCCCGGCACCCACAGCACGTCCCCGACCTGCTTGTTCGCCGTCCTCGCGAGGATGAACAGGAGGTCGGAGAGGCGGTTGAGGTAGGTGGCCGTCAGCGGGTTCATGACCTCGCCGTGGACCTCCAGGGCCGCCCAGGTCGAGCGCTCCGCCCGGCGGACCACCGTGCAGGCCTGGTGGAGGAGGGCCGCGCCGGGGGTGCCGCCCGGCAGGATGAAGGAGCGGAGCTTCTCCAGCTCTTCGTTGAAGCGGTCGCAGTCCGCCTCCAGCTTGTCGATGTAGAACTGCTCGACCCGCAGGGGCGGGAACTCCGGGTTCTCCACCACCGGTGTCGACAGGTCCGCACCCACGTCGAACAGGTCGTTCTGCACACGGGTGAGGACCTTGACGACCTCCTCGACCAGGCCGCCCAGCGCGATCGCCGTGCCGATCACCGCGTTCGCCTCGTTGGCGTCGGCGTACGCGGAGATCCGCAGGTCGGTCTTGGCGACCCGGCTCATGTCACCGAGGGCGGTCGTGCCCTGGTCGCCGGTCCTGGTGTAGATGCGCGTCAGATTGACCATGCGGCCAGCCTAGTGCCGCGGCAGGCAGCGTTTTGCCCGTCAAGGAGCGGCGTCCGGTGCGGCGAGAGTGCGTGCCGGGCGTCGCGACGGGGCGAACGTTGCCTGCCGCGGCACTGGTTGGACTCCCGCGGTTCGGAACACGCGTCTGCCCACTGTCACGGACAGGGCCGTGAGCCCGACGGCCACCAGGACGCCGTACAGCATGTGCGCCGTCGCGTAGCTGCCGGCGTGCGCCGGGCAGCGGGGTCGGCAGGCCCGGTGACGCGCATGCGCTCGACCACGCCGTGGCCCTTCGGGCTGATGATCGAGAAGTCCGCGGACGAGGCCCCGAACCGGGACGATCGCGGACGTGGCGGAAGCGGCCGACGTCTCCTTGAACACCGTCGTCCTGTCGCGATCGGCCGCGAGATGACCAAGGGGCGCAACCCGGGCGAAGTGTCAGGGGAGGTGCTCGTCCTCCTCGACGCCATCGAGGAGCTGTTGAGCGAGAAGGTGCTCAACTGCGTCGTCCGAGGCGGCGCGTGACGCGTGTCTCACGTCGTGAGACGTGAAACGCGTTACTAAGCGCTCACACACACTCTCACGAGCGCTAGTCTCCGCCCGAGAGGCAGACATAAGCAGCGCGTCAGGGGAGTCGCACAGTGGCACGGAAGCTCGCCGTCATCGGAGCCGGCCTCATGGGATCCGGCATCGCCCAGGTCTCCGCACAGGCGGGCTGGGAGGTGGTCCTGCGTGATGTCACCGACGAGGCGCTGGCGCGGGGCACCGACGGCATCAAGGCGTCGTACGACAAGTTCGTCGCCAAGGGCAAGCTGGAGGCGCACGACGCCGACGCCGCCCTCGCCCGCATCACCGCGACCACAGACCTGGACGCCTGCGCGGACGCGGATGTCGTCGTCGAGGCCGTGTTCGAGAAGCTCGAGGTCAAGCACGAGATCTTCCGCGCCCTCGACAAGATCGTGAAGGACGAGGCGATCCTCGCCTCCAACACCTCCGCCATCCCGATCACCAAGATCGCGGCCGCGACGGAGCGTCCCGAACGGGTCGTCGGCACGCACTTCTTCTCGCCGGTGCCGATGATGCAGCTGTGCGAACTGGTCCGCGGCTACAAGACCAGCGACGAAACCCTCGCCGCGGCCCGGGAGTTCGCCGAGTCGGTCGGCAAGACCTGCATCGTCGTCAACCGTGACGTCGCCGGCTTCGTGACGACCCGTCTCATCTGTGCCCTGGTCGTCGAGGCGGCGAAGCTGCAGGAGTCGGGCGTGGCGAGCGCCGAGGACATCGACCTGGCCTGCAAGCTGGGCTTCGGTCACGCCATGGGCCCGCTGGCGACGGCGGACCTGACGGGCGTCGACATCCTGCTGCACGCCACGAACAACATCTACACCGAGTCCCAGGACGAGAAGTTCGCGCCCCCCGAGTCGATGCGCCGGATGGTTGACGCCGGTGACATCGGACGCAAGAGCGGGCAGGGCTTCTACAAGCACTGAAACCGCACACGCCCCGGGGTTGTCACTCCCCGGGGTGAATTCGGTATCGGTTCGCTTACAACAAGCAACCTCTGCGTCCTCCACGCAGTCAGAGGTTGCATCACCGGCATCAGAACGCGGAGCACGAGACGCACGCACGGGAGCACATATGTACATCAGGGGCGACCACGCCGAGCTGGTCGTCGGGGGCCGCCTCGACGTCCGGAGCGCGGCGGACGCCCGTACGGTTCTGCACTCGGCCGTCGACGACGGAGTCGGCGATCTCGTGCTCGACCTGTCCGAACTGGACTCCTGGGACGCCACCGGACTGGGGGTGATCATGGGAGCCCACCGGCGGGCCGGCCGCTGCGGCCGGCGCCTGGTGCTGCGCGGTGTCCCGCCGCAGATGCAGCGCCTGCTGGTGGCCACCCGCCTGCACCGGATCCTGGCGATCGAAGGGGGCATCGGGGTGGAGACACTGCCCCGGGTGTGAGGCCCCGTACGGGTGTGAACCGGGCGACCGGGGAGACCCGGGCGGACGTCGTCGAATCGTGCGACGCGCACAATCCTCACGAGACCGTGACGTTACGGACGGCGCGGTACCCCGGACTGTCGTAGATACTGTGCGAAGGTTTAGGGTTCGGCTGCCCGCTGCCTTGCCACCCTTCAAGCGGGCCCGGACCAGAAGCGACAGCGCGGTGTGCAGCAAGGCCGGGAGGGGCTTTTCCAGGCACACACACGCTTTTGGGGGGCTTGACCTATGGACCCGAACAACCGGGGACCCGAGGAGTACGGCCAGGACGGCGACGGCGGGACGCCGCGCCAGCGCCCTCCCAGGGACTCCCTCACACCGGACTTCGCACAGCACGCGCCCGCGCTCGCCCGCACGGTGCAGCTCGTCTCCGGCGACTTCCTGCTGACCGTCAACCCCGTCGACGGCAGCGAGATAGAGGCCTGCCCGCCCGCCGAGCGGCCCGCCCGGCCCGTGAAGCTCACCGCGGCCGAGCGCGCCGAGGCCGACCGCGCGGCCCGGCCGCCCGTCCCGCCCGGCCCCGCGCAGCCCGCGCTGCCGCTGCTGGCCCGCCAGGACGAACGCGAGCGCCTGGTGCGCCTGCTCGCCCGCGGCCGCTCCGTCCGCCTCACCGGCCCCGCCGGGTCCGGCCGCACCCGCCTCCTCGACCTCGTCGCCGAGGACTGCTCGGACCTCGCCCCCGACGGCGTCGTCCGCCTCAACGGCTTCGGCCGCACCTCCGCCGACCTGCTGTACGACCTGTTCCACGCGGTGTACAACGCCCCCCTGCACCGCCCGGACCGGGACGGACTGCTCACCCACGTCCGTGACATCGGCGCGGTCGTCGTCCTCGACGACCTGGAGTTCGGCGGCGCTGCGCTCGACGAGCTGCTGGAGGCCACCCCCGAGTGCGCCTTCCTGCTGGCCTCCACCCCGCAGGTGCCGGCTCCCTCCGCCGACGCCGCCATCGAGGAGGTCTCCCTCGGCGGTCTGGAACGCGCGGACGGCCTCGACCTGCTGGAGCACGCCGTCGGCAGGTCTCTCACCGAGGAGGAGTCCAACTGGGCGGGCGACCTCTGGTTCGAGTCCGAGGGCCTGCCCCTGCGCTTCGTCCAGGCCGGTGCCCTGCTCCGGCAGCGCGACCGGCTGCGCGCCGGCACCAGCGCCGTCGACGAGTTCGGCGTCTTCGAGGACACGCCCCCGGCCGACGCCTACGACCCCGCCGACGGTGACGACGTACCGCTGCCGGCCCTCGGTGAGGCCGCCGCGCCCGCCCCGCTGCTCGCCTCCCGGCTGAGCGCCTCCGCGCGCGCCACCCTGCGCTTCGCCGTCGCCCTCGGCGGCGAGGTCCCGCACCAGGCGCATCTGCCCGCCCTGGTCGGCGACACCCACGCGGACGCCGCACTCGGCGAACTGGCCGCCTGCGGCCTCGTCTCCCCGGTCGGCTCCCGCTACCGGCTCGCCGCGGGCGTCCCGGCCCAGCTGGAGGCCGCCGGGTACGCCGACGAGGCAGAGGCCTGCGCCCGCAGCGCCGCCCAGCACTACTCCTGGTGGGCAGGGCACCCTTCCGTCACTCCGGAGCGCGTGTGCGCCGAGGCCGACGCGGTCCTCGCCGCGCTGGGCGTCCTCGCCCCGCTCACCCGCCCGCCCGCCGAGGGCGAGGAGAGCGCGGCCGTGCACCTGGCGCGCACCGCCGCACCCGCGTTCGCCGCAGGACTGCACTGGAGCGCCTGGCAACGGATCCTGCGGTCCGGCGCCGAGGCCGCCCGGCTCGCCGGGGACGTCGCCGAAGAGGCCTACTTTCACCACGAGCTCGGCATCCTCGCCCTGTGCGAGGGCCGGCTCGACCGGGCCCGGGCCGAGCTGGAGGCCTCCATCGGCCTGCGCGGTGCCCTCGCCGACAAGCGCGGCACGGTCGCCGGACGCCGTGCCCTGGCCCTGGTCGCCGACCGCTCGGGCACGCCGATCGGGCTCGGGCCGACCGCCGGGGAGGAGGTGCCCGACGCCCGGTACGAGGAGTCGGCGTCGCCGGCCGGCGGTGTCCCGGCGGCCTTCCCGACGCTGCAGCCGCCCTCGTCCCCGGCCCTCGTCACGCACGGTAGCCCGCTCGCGCCCTCGCGCAAGGCCCGGGCCGGTCTCAGGGGCCTGGCCCGGCGCAACCTGGTGGCCGCGGGCGCCGGTGCCCTGCTCGTCGCCGTGCTCGGCACGGTGGTGACGCTCGGTGCCACCTCCGACAACGACCCGAACCCGCCGTCGGAACAGGTCGGCGTCAACCCGTCCGCCAGCCCGGGCGCCGACGACGGCAGCCTGGGTGCCGACCGCCCGGTCAGCGACAGCAACGGCGACACGGGCCCGGCGACCGGCCGCCCGACCGACCCGGGTCCGGACGGCTCGCTCGGCACGTCGGACGACCCGACGCCGACGGACGAGCCGAGCGGTTCGCAGAACCCGAGCGACCCGGCGGAGACGTCCGAGCCTCCGACGTCCTCGAAGTCGCCGTCCCCGTCCAAGCCGCCGACGACGTCCAGGCCCCCCACGACGACCAAGCCGCCGCCGACGACCACCAAGCCGCCCACCTCACAGTCGCCGACCTCCGAGCCGTCCACCTCCGAGCCGCCGACGCCCGACCCGTCGTCGTCGCCGTCCACGTCGGTCTCGGCGAGCGGTCCCGCCTCCAGCGCTCCCGCCAGCGCCACGGCGAGCGCGCCGGAGAGCGGCGCGGGGACGCCGAGCACGTCGCCGATGGTGATCTGACGGCCCTCCACACAGCAGGGCCGGGTCCGCTCCGCGGACCCGGCCCTTTCGTCGTGAGGAGCGTGTGGTCAGAACAGGCGCAGCTTGTCGTCCTCGATGCCGCGCAGGGCGTCGTAGTCGAGGACCTGGCAGCCGATGCCCCGGTCGGTGGCGAGGACGCGGGCCTGGGGCTTGATCTCCTGGGCGGCGAAGACACCGCGCACCGGGGCCAGATGGGGATCGCGGTTCAGCAGCTCCAGATAGCGCGTCAGCTGCTCCACGCCGTCGATCTCACCGCGCCGCTTGATCTCCACCGCGACGGTCCTGCCGTCGGCGTCCCGGCACAGGATGTCGACCGGCCCGATGGCCGTCGGATACTCGCGGCGGATGAGCGTGTAGCCCTCGCCGAGTGTCTCGATGCGGTCGGCGAGCAGCTCCTGCAGGTGCGCTTCCACGCCGTCCTTGATCAGGCCCGGATCGACGCCCAGTTCGTGCGAGGAGTCGTGGAGGACTTCCTCCATCGTGATGATGAGCTTCTCGCCCGCCTTGTTGACGACGGTCCAGACGCCCCCGGCGCCGTCGGAGTCACCGGGCTCCTCCTTCAGGGTGCAGGGCGGCGACATCCAGTTCAGGGGCTTGTAGGCCCGGTCGTCGGCGTGGATCGAGACGCTGCCGTCCGCCTTCACCAGGATCAGGCGCGGGGCCGAGGGAAGGTGGGCGGTGAGCCGCCCGGCGTAGTCCACGGAGCAGCGGGCAATGACGAGACGCATGGTCGGCAACGCTACTCGACGGGTGCCTGTCGACGCGATTCGCCCTGGAAAACGCATGTTCGGTAATGGCCGATTGTGTGCATGGTGTGCTCAATGAGAGTGCCTCATCTGCGCATTTTCCTGGTGCGGTCACCGTCCGTTGCTTACGGTATGGACGGGAGGTCGCGATGTGTGTACGCAGCGTGTCCGGTGTCGCGAACTCTCTTATCTGTCCGGCAACCCCTGCTCGTTGGGGGTGCGAGAGGAGAACTCATGTCGCTCGACGTCTCACCGGCCCTACTCGAACAGGCCGAGCGAGGCGAGGTCGACGAAGCGGAATTCGTCGACTGCGTCCGGACCTCCCTGCCCTATGCGTGGGAGATGATCAGCTCCCTGGTGGTTCAGCTGAAGGTGGACGGCGGTGCGTTCGCCGACAACCAGACGCCTCCGCCGGACGAGCGGGCACGCGGTCAGTTGCTGCGTGCACTCGCGAGTGACGCGATACGCGGCGCGCTGCAACGGCACTTCGGTGTGCGCCTGGCCTTCCAGAACTGCCACCGGGTGGCCGTGTTCCCGCTTGACTCCTCGGTCGACGAGACGCTGACCCGCTTCACCTCGGTCCGCAGTCAGGTGCGGAATCAGTCACCCGAGTTCCGGGACTGCTGACGCAGCGCCGCTTGCTTGCCGCTCCGTACGCGGGAGGTGCAGTTCTGTACCGGAGCGGCAGGCACGCCGTCGACATCCCCGGCAGCCCGAAGTCCCGTGCGTCGCAGGGTCGTTCCCCGGCGCCCGGTTCGCTCAGCGGAGTTGGGGGAGCACCTCGGCGCCGAGCCGCCGTACGTTCTCCTCGGTCGCCGCCAGGTCCCCGGAGCCCTCGACGAGCAGGGCGAAGCGGGAGATGCCGGTCCGCTCGCTGGTCGCCGCCAGCCGGTCGGCGCAGAGCCGCGGCGTGCCCACCGGGTGCAGCCCGCAGAGCAGTTCGGTGTACGCCAGCGGGTCGCGCATCCGGCGTGTGCGCCCGTCGACCGTGACATGCGCCTCCAGGCCCTGCTTCAGCCAGCCCGGCATCGCCTTCATCAGCGTCTCGGCCGCGTCGACCCGCCGGTCCGCGATCTGGCAGACACCGGCCGACACATGGGCGGCGTCGCGGATCTCCTCCGCCGGCCGGCTCGCCCGCGCGTGCCGCCGCCACAGCGCGACCATCTCCGCCTTCTCCTCGTCCCCCACGTGCATCCCGAGCAACATCGGCAGCCCGCGCTCGGCGGCCAGCCGGACACTCGCCGGCGACGTGCAGGCCACGACCAGCTCGGGACCCGCGACCTCGGTCAGGGCCTCCGACGGCCGGGGAACCACCGGGACTTCACGGAAGCGGAAGCGCTCCCCGTCCGCCGCCACGGACGGCTCGCGCAGCCAGCGCACCAGGATCTCCAGGGCCTCCGGGAACCCCTTCTCGTACGCCTCCAGGCCCGCGCCGAACACCTCCAGGTCGACCCACGGGCCGCCGCGGCCGACGCCGAGCGTGAAACGGCCGCCGCTCGTGTGGTGCAGCAGCGCGGCCTGTTCACCGAGGGCCACGGGGTGGGCGGTGGGCAGCACGCTGACCGCCGTACCGACCCGGACCCGACGGGTGCGGCCCAGCAGTAAGGCGGCCAGGGTGATGGCCGACGGGCAGGTGCCGTACGGCACGAAGTGATGCTCGGCCAGCCAGACCGTGTCAAGGCCGGACTCCTCGGCCACCTCGGCCGAGCGAACCGCCCGGTGCAGCGCCTCTCCCTCGCCCTGACCGGGGAACTGGGCCGCCAACACGAAACTTCCAACGCGCATTGCTTTCCCGCTTCCTTGGCTCCGACACGGAGCTCCCCCACAGCGCATAACCGTCTGACACGTGCCGAGGACACGGCCGGGCGGAGTATTTTGCGGATTGTCTGCAGAATCGGGCGCTCCGCGGGGGACCCGGGGAGACCCCGCGGGAAGGGCCCAGGGGGAGGCGCCGGCCTCGCCCGGCGAGCACCTTGTGACGATCCGCGCTGTACGCGTACCCCCGTGCGCGCCGCGTAGGCTGGTCGCGGCCCGTGCTCCCTGTATAGCCCCGAGAGGTGTCCCGTGTCCCCGCGTCGCAACCGACCCAAGGGCGCCGGATCGTCCGGCCGGACCACCGAGGACGACCGCGGCCGTTACGGCGGCTGGCAGTCCTCGGAGAGCTGGCAGGGCGAGAGCTGGAGCGTGCGGCACGTGGCCGGCGCGAGCGCACAGGGCAAGTCGTACCGCTGCCCCGGCTGCGACCAGATGATCCCGGACGGGGTGCCGCACGTGGTGGCCTGGTCCGAGCACACGGGCGTCGACGACCGGCGGCACTGGCACAAGGCCTGCTGGAACGCGCGGGACCGGGGGGAACCAGGGGGGGGGGGGGGGCGGGGAAAAACAAGGGGGTGGGGGGGGGTAAAAGCCCCACCTTTCCCACGACAAGAAAGAGGGGGAGGGAGAGGCGGAGGT
>NZ_JBVIPD010000026.1:0-75702 GCF_055578235.1 Streptomyces sp. NPDC033136 | reverse complement strand
CGTTGGTTACCGCCCCTACCCCCCCTGTCCTCATCCCCTTCCTCCCTTCCCCCTCTCCTTTTCGCCCCCCCCTCCCCCCCCCCCCCTCGGTTTTCCCCCGGTCCCGTAACGCGCCGAGGTTCTGAGGGGGCTCAGACGTCCCGCTTCTCCAGCAGCGCGAAGGCGGCGGCGAACGCGGCGGCCGTGGCGCCGAGGAGGATCCACAGCGGGTCCCAGCCGGACGGGCCGGACTGGCTGAGGGAGTTGGCGTAGAAGACGCTCAGCTGGTTCGGGATCGAGTACTCGAACAGCGCGTCGCGGACGCGCTGCAGCGACTCCGAGAACATGAACAGCGCGATCACCAGCGGGGCGAGCACGGCGCCGATCATGATGGTGATGGCGCCGGCCGAGTGCCGGATGATCGAGCCGACGGCGAGCGAGAGCAGGCCCAGCAGGGCGACGTAGGCCGAGATGCCGACCGTCCCCCTCAGCCACTCCCCGCCGGAGGGGGACCTGGCACCGTCGCCCTCCAGCATGGCCACGTGCAGGAAGGCGACGAGCGACGCGGAGACGAGCGTCACCGCGAAGGCGACCAGGAAGAACACCACGGCCTTCGCCGCCAGCACCCGGCCCCGGCTCGGGCACGCGACCATAGTGGTGCGGATCATGCCGGTGCCGTATTCCGAGGCCGTGGTCAGAACTCCCAGCGTGATGATGCACATGCTGCCGAGCAGCAGGCCGAAGAAGCCCAGACCGAGCGGGCTCTCGCCGTCCAGGGCCGGGTCGGAGTCCGCCACCACCACGCCGGTCAGCGTGCCGATGCCGACGACGAGCAGCACGAAGACGCCGAGCGTCCACATCGTGGAGCGGACCGACCTGATCTTCGTCCACTCGGAGGCGATGGCGTTCCCGAGGTGCGTCCGCACGACCGGGATCGGCGAGGTGTAGCCGGGGTACGGGGCTCCGGGCGCCGCCTGCCAGGCGGGCGCGGCCTGCGGCATCTGGGACTGGGGGCTGCTCATCGGTCGTCCTCGGGCTTGGTCAGGTCGGAGGTCGGGGCGGCGGCCGGGGCACTGGCGGGCGCCGGCCCGGCGGACGGCTGGGGCTCGGGGGCCTGGGGCGGCGCGGGCTGGGCGTAGGGGTTGGAGGTTCCCGCGCCGTACGGTCCCGCCGGGGCCTGGCCCGGTGCGTCCTGCGGTGGCATGGAGAACGGCTGGCCGCCCTGCTGGGGCGGCGGCGGGGCGTACCAGCCCGGCTGGCCCTGGCCGGGCACCGGCATCGGCGGCTGCGCGCCGGGCGGGAGCGGCTGCTGAAGGCCTTCCTTCTGGTCGATGGTCGAGCGGTAGTCGACGGCGCCCTGCGTCATCCGCATGTACGCCTCCTCCAGCGAGGCCTGGTGCGGCGACAGCTCCCACAGCCGTACGTCGTGGTCGTGCGCGATGTCGCTGATGCAGGGAAGCGGCAGCCCGGTCACGCGCAGCGCGCCGTCCTGCTCGGGCAGCACGTGCCCGCCCGACTCGGTGAGCGCGGCCGAAAGCTTCTCCCGCGCCTGCGGCTCGGTGTCCGGGGTACGCACCCGCGCGAAATCCGCCGAGTTCGCGGAGATGAAGTCCGTCACACTCATGTCCGCGAGCAGCTGCCCGCGCCCGATGACGATGAGATGGTCGGCGGTCAGGGCCATCTCGCTCATCAGGTGGGAGGAGACGAAGACCGTACGGCCCTCCGCCGCGAGCGCCTTCATCAGGTTGCGCACCCAGAGGATGCCCTCGGGGTCGAGGCCGTTGACCGGCTCGTCGAACAGCAGCACCTGCGGGTCGCCGAGCAGCGCCGCGGCGATGCCGAGCCGCTGCCCCATGCCCAGGGAGAAGCCCTTGGACCGGTTCTTCGCGACGTCCTGCAGACCGACGACGCCGAGCACCTCGTCCACCCGCCTGGCCGGGATGCCCGACAGCTGGGCCAGGGACAGCAGGTGGTTGCGGGCGGAGCGGCCGCCGTGCACGGCCTTGGCGTCCAGCAGGGCACCGACCTGGCGGGCGGCGTTGGGCAGCCTGCGGTACGGGTAGCCGCCGATCGTCACATGCCCGGCCGTCGGGTTGTCCAGTCCGAGGATCATCCGCATCGTCGTCGACTTGCCCGAGCCGTTCGGCCCGAGGAAGCCCGTGACGGATCCGGGCCGCACCTGGAAGGAAAGGTTGTACACAGCGGTCTTGTCGCCGTAGCGCTTCGTCAGGCCGACTGCTTCGATCATGCTCCGCACCCATCGCAAGGTTCAGGACAGCGGGGCACACGCCCCCGTAAGGGTTAGGAGGATATCGAGGCGCTGACGGTTCCGCCCAAGAGGAGGTAAAAGGTCAAGCCAAGTCCGCCCCTCAGGCATCCCGCTTCTTCAGCAGCACGAATCCGCCGATCAGCGCCGCGAGCACCCACAGCCCCATGATCCCCAGCCCGCCCCACGGGCCGTACGGGGTGTCGTCGAGGGGCGTGACCACCTGCATGATCCTGCTGCCGGCCTGGTCGGGCAGGTAGCGGCCGACCTTCTTCGTCGCGTCGACGTTCCCCAGGATGTTGGAGATCAGGAAGAAGAAGGGCATCAGGATGCCCAGCGACAGCATCGGGGAGCGCAGCATCGCGGCGACGCCCATGGAGAACATCGCGATCAGCGCCATGTAGAGGCCGCCGCCGAACACCGCCCGCAGCACCCCCGGGTCACCGATCTCCGCCCCGTGCTCACCCAGCATCGCCTGCCCCAGGAAGAAGGCCGCGAAGCTGGTGACGAGCCCCACCAGGAGAGCCAGCGCGGAGGCGACCGCGATCTTGCTGAACAGGAAGGAGCCCCGCTGCGGCACCGCGGCCAGCGAGGTGCGGATCATGCCGGTGCTGTACTCGTTCGACACGACCAGCACCCCGAACACGATCATCGCCAGCTGACCGAGACTCATCCCCGCGAAGCTGATGAACGTCGGGTCGAACTCCGCCCGGTCCTGTGCGTTCATGGAGTCGAACTCGTTCTTCGACAGGGCCGAGATCAGCATGCCGAGGGCGATCGTCACGACCACCACCAGCGAGAGGGTCCACACCGTGGACGCCACCGACCGGATCTTGGTCCACTCCGACCGTACGACCTGCGTCGTCGCCATGCTCAGCCCCTCTTCCCGCCGTCGCCCCACTGCTGCCGCGGTGGCTCGGTGCTCGTCTCGCCGTGCGCGTGGTACTCCACCGACTCCGCCGTCAGCCCCATGAACGCCTCCTCCAGCGACGCCTGTTGCGAGCTCAGCTCGTGCAGGGTGATCCGGTGTTGCGCCGCCAGCTCGCCGATGTGCTCGGCCTTGCCGCCGTCCACCTCCAGAGCCCCGTCACTGCTCTCCACGGCCACGATCCCGGCCTGGTGCAGCACATCGAGCAGCCGCTCCCGCTGCGGACTGCGCACCCGCACGTACGACCGTGAGTTCCGGTCGATGAAGTCGGCCATGGAGGTGTCCGCGAGCAGCCGCCCCTGCCCGATGACGACGAGGTGGTCGGCCGTCAGGGCCATCTCGCTCATCAGGTGGGAGGAGACGAACACGGTCCGGCCCTGCGCGGCGAGCGACTTCATCAGGGTGCGGATCCAGTGGATGCCCTCGGGGTCGAGGCCGTTGACCGGCTCGTCGAACATCAGGATCCGCGGATCGCCGAGCAGCGCCGCCGCGATGCCGAGCCGCTGCCCCATGCCCATGGAGAAGCCCTTGGTCTTCTTCTTCGAGACCGCCGTCAGCCCGACCGTGTCCAGCACCTCCCGCACCCGGCCGCGCGGAATGCCGTTGCTCTGCGCGAGGCACAGCAGATGGTTGTAGGCGGTGCGCCCGCCGTGCCAGGCCTTGGCCTCCAGCAGGGCGCCGATGTACGTCAGCGGGTCCTTGAGCTGCTGGTAGTGCTTGCCGTCGATCCGGACGTCGCCGGCGGTCGGGTGGTCGAGCCCCAGGATCATCCGCATGGTGGTGGACTTGCCCGCGCCGTTCGGCCCGAGGAAGCCGGTGACGATGCCTGGTCTGACGGTGAACGACAGGTTGTTGACCGCCACCTTCTCGCCGTACCGCTTGGTCAGCCCCTCCAGCTCAATCATGCCCGCCACGCTAGAACGCGACAAAGCCCTCTGCCACCCGGGCGGCAGAGGGCTTTGCGGAGGTTCAGACTCCGTATGCCGGGCTGTTACCGGGACTGCTGGGCCGGGACCCCGCGGGAGATCGGCTCGTCCTCGGCCGGCGTGCCGGCGGCGGCCACCGCGGCGCCCGTGAGCGTCGCGAGCATCTCGCGGACGTTCGTCAGCTGGGCGTTGATGCTGTCGCGGCGGTTGGTGAGGGCCGCGAGCTCGCGCTCGGATTCCGAACGGATGCGGTCGGCCTTGGCGTTGGCGTCGGCCACGATGTCCTCGGCCTGGCGCTGGGCCGTCTCCACCGTCTGGCGGGCGCGGCGCTCGGCGTCCGTGCGCAGCTTCTCCGCCTCCAGACGGAGCTGCTCGGCGCGGTGCTCGATCTCGGCGAGACGCTTCTCGGCCTTGGCCTGACGGGAGGCCAGGTCGCGCTCGGACTGCTCGCGGCGCTTGGCGAGGTTCGTCTCGAAGTCGGCGGCGGCCTGCGCGGCCTTGGCACGAGTCTCCTCGAAGAGGGCGTCTGCCTCCTCGCGCTTGGACTGCGCGTCCTTCTGCGCCTCGGAACGCAGCTGGGCGGCGTCGCTCTTGGCCTTCTCGACGATCCGCAGGCCCTCGTCCTCGGCCTTCGCCTTGCGCTCCGCCGAGTACGACTCGGCGTCGTTGCGCACCTGCTGGGCCGCGGACTCGGCGAGCTCGCGGTGCTGCTCGGCCGCGCGCCGGGCCTCCTCGCGCAGGTCCTTCGCCTCTTCCTCGGCGAGGCGGAGGATCTTCTCCACGCGCGCGCCGAGGCCGGCGTACGACGGCTCGGCGTCGGTGATCTGGGCCTGGGCGTTCTGCGTCTCGAGGTGGAGCTCCTCGATGCGCTTTTCCAGAGCGGTGATGCGGGCGAGAGCGCTGTCACGGTCGGAGACGAGCTTGGAGATACGTTCGTCCACCTGAGCGCGGTCGTATCCACGCCGCACAAGCTCGAAGCCGTAGGGGGAAGTGTCGCTCATGGGGTTCCTGTCGAATGAGACCGGTGAGGTGATAGGTGGAATCCTAGGGGCCGAAACGGTGTGTCATCGAGCGGATGCGCGTTTGGTCTGCAAATTGAGACCCCTTTTGGGTGGCTCACCGCAGGACTGCTTGCCAAAGACTTGGTCAAAGGCTTCAGCACACACCGGTTTCGCCCCGTTTCGCTAGCTATCCGAGGACTTGCCACCCGATCGGGGTGCGCCGACCGTCGCGCCTGCCTTGACTCCGTTGTCCTTGGAGGAGGAAGGCGCCTCGAAGGACTCCAACGCCTCCAGGACGTCCTGGACACGGGAGATCTCGGCATTGATGTCCTCGCGGCGGCGGACCAGGACCTCCAGCTCGCGCTTGCCCTCCTCGACCGTGCGCTTCGCCTCGCGGATCGCCTCGGCCTTGAGCTCCTCGGCCTCCCGGACCAGCGTGGACTTCTTCTGCTCGGCCTCCTTGAGCAGCCCCTCCGCCTTCTTCACCGCGGCGATACGAACCTTGCCCGCCTCGGAGTTGGCCTCCGACACGATCTCCTTGGCCTTCGCCTGCGCCTTCGCCAGCTGCTCCTCGGCGGTCTTGACGAGCGCGTCACAGCGGTCGCCCGCCGACTTCATCGCCTCGGCCGACTCGCGGCGGGCCCGCTCGTGCAGCTCCTCGATCTCCGAGGTGATGCGCTCGCGCAGCTCCTCGGCACGCTCCCTTATCTGCGTGGCGTCCCGGCGCGCGCCGACCAGCAACTCGTCCGCGTCCGTACGGGCCTTCTCCACCAGCGAGTTGCCCTCGACTGTCGCCTCGGACACGAGCCGGTCGGCCTCCTTGCGGGCCGCGCCCACCATCGTGTCGGCCCGCGACTCGGCCTCCGCGGTGGTCTTGTGCGCCTGCTGCTGCGCCTCGGTGAGCAGCTTGTCCGCTTCGGCGGTGGTCTCCGTGATGAGCTTGTCGACCTGCTCGGCCGCCTCGGAGCGCCGCTTGTTGGCGTCCTTGCGGGCCTCGTCCAGCGTGCGGTCGGCCTCCTCGCGCGCGGTGGTGACGAGCCGCTCCGCCTCCGCCTCCGCGTCGGCCTTGACACGCTCGGCCTCGCCGCGGACCTGCTCCGCGTGCTGCTGCGCCGAGCCGGCCGTCTCCGCGGCCTCGGCACGCAGCCGCTCCGCCTCGCCGGTGGCCTCACCGATCAGCTGGTCGGCCTTGGCGACCGACTCGGCGCGCAGCCGCTCGGCCTCCGTGGCCGCCTCGGAACGGACTCGCTCGGCCTCCGAGACGGCCTCCGTACGGACCCGCTCGGCTTCGGCGACCGTCTCCATCCGCAGCCGGTCGGTCTCCTGGACCGTGTCCGTCGTGAGCCGCTCCGCCTCGTTGCGCGCCTCGGTGATGAGGGTGTCCGCCTGCGTCGCCGCGTCCGACCGGATGCGGTTGGCGTCCTCGCGGGCGTCCGCCCGGGTGCGCGAGGCGCTCTGCTCGGCCTCGGCGATCGCGTCCGACGCCTCCGTGCGCACCCGCTGGGCGTGCTCGGCGACATCCGCGCGGATCCGCTCCGCCTCCGCGATCGCCTCGGACATCGTCCGCTCGGCGAGCGCCTTGGCGGCCTCGGTCTCCTGGTGCGCCTCGCTGCGCAGCCGGCCCGCGTCCTCGCTCGCCCGCTCGCGCTCCGCGTAGGCGTCGGAGCGGACCCGGTCCGCCTCCTCCTGGGCCTCCCGGCGCGCCCGGTCCGCCGCGTGCTCGGCGGCGCTGCGCAGCCCGGCGATCTCCTCCTGGGCCTGCTCGTGCAGCCCCGCGACGGAGTCCCGGACCTGCTGCGCGTGCTGCTCGGCCGCGGACACCATCTCCGTGGCCCGCCGGTCGGCCTCCTCGACCAGCCGTACGGCCTCGGTCTGCGCCTCCTCCACGCGCTTGCGCGCGGAGGCCAGCAACTCCTCGCTCTGCTCGCGGGCCCGCTCGCGCTCCTGGTCGGCCTCCTGCCGAGCGGAGCCGAGGACTTCCTCGGCCTCCCGGCGGCGCCGGTTGGCCTCCTCCTGGGCGGCGGCCAGCGTCTCGGACGCCTCCGTGGCGAGCCGCTCGGCGGCGGCCTGCGCCTCCGCGCGCATCCGGTCGGCGCTCTCCTGCGCCTCCGACTTCAGCCGCTCGGCCTCGCTCGCGGCCTCGGACCGCAGCCGTACGGCGACGGCCTCGCCCTCGGCACGCGCCGCGGACGCGTCCGACACGGCCTCGTCGCGCAGCCGCTCGGCCTCCGCCTCGGCCTGCTGCTGGAGCGTACGGATCCGCTCGGCGGCCTCGGTGCGCAGCCGCTCGTTCTCCTCGACGGCCTCGCGGCGGATCCGCGCGGCCTCCTCACGGGCGTCCGACAGCGCCTGCTCGGCCGCCGTCAGCCGCTCCTCGGCCTCCGCCTGGAGACGCGTCAGCTCCTCGGCGGCCTCCGCACGACGGGCCTCCACGGCCCGCTCGGTCTCCTCGTGCAGCTCCCGTGCCGCGCGCTCGGCGTCCGCCTTCAGGGCCTCGGCCTGCTCGACGACCTCCTCGCGGTGCCGCTCGGCCTCCTGCCGGGTGCGCTGGAGGGTCTCCTCGGCCTGCCGGCGCAGGGTCGTCGCCCGCTCGATGGCCTCGGTGCGGACCTTCTCGCTGTCCGTCGTGGCCTTCGTACGCAGCTCGTCCGCGTCCGCCTTGGCCTTGGCGAGCAGCTCCTCGGCGGACTTCGCCGCCTCCTCGATCTGCGCCACGGCCTCCTTGCGGGCCTCGGCGCGGATCTTCTCGCCCTCGTCGACCGCGTCCGCCCGCAGCTGCTCGGCCTCGCCGCGCAGTCGGCGGGCCTCCTCCTGCAGCTCGACCGTCTTGGCGCGGTACTCCTTGGTGTCGTCCTTCGCCGCGCCCTTGAGCTCCTCGGCGATGTCATGCGCCTCGGCCCGCAGCCGGTCCGCCTCGGCCTCGGCCTCCTTGCGGATCCGCTCGGCCTCCTCGGCCGCGGCCTTGGTGGTCTTCTTGGCGTCCTCCGACGCCTTGGTGAGGACCTCCTCGGCGGTCCTGGCCGCCTTGGACAGCTGGGTCGCCGTCTCCTCGGCGGTGAGCGCCCGGGCCTTCTCGGAGGCCTCGTCGACGATCTTCTCCGCCTCGGCACGGGCGTCGGCGACCAGCTGCTCGGCCTCGGACTTGGTGTTCTCGGCCTCCTTCGTGGCCTCCTGGACCAGCCGGGCGACCTGCTCCTTGGCGGTGCGCGTCCGCGTCTCGTTCGCGGACTCGGCGCTCGCCAGGGCCTTGGCGGCGGCCTCCTTGGCCTCGGTGACCAGCTTCTCCGACTCGGACTGCGCCTTGCGCAGCGCCTCCTCGGCCTCGGCCATCCGCTGTTCGGCGGCCTTGCTCAGCTCCTGGGCCTGGCGGCGCGCGGACTCCGACTCCGTGGCGGTGGACGTCCGCAGCTGCTCGGCGTGGTCGGTGGCCTCCTGGGCCTGCGTGGAGGCGGCGTTGAGGAGCCGCTCGGCGTCCGTGCGGGCGCGGCGCAGGATCTGCTCGGCCTCGGTCCGGGCCTCCTCGGCGGCGCCCGTCAGTCGCTGCCGGGCCTCGGTCGTCAGCCGCTCGGCCTCCGCACGGGCGGTGGCCAGGGCCTGCTCGGCCTCCGCCCGGGACTCCTCCAGCAGCCGGCGGGCCTGCTGCTCGCTACGGGCCCGCAGCTGCTCCGCCCACGCCACGTTCTCGTTGACGTGCGACTCGACCGTCTGGCGGCGCTCGGCCAGCTCCTGGTCCAGTTGCTGGCGGCGGGTCACCGCCTCCTGGTGCAGCTCCGCCTGGAGCCGGGCCGCCTGCTCGGCGTGCTCCTGGAGGATCCGCTGGGTCTGGGCCCGGGCCTCGCTCAGCTCGCGGTCGGCGTCGGCGCGGATCTGGTCGGCCTGCACCTGCGCGTTGCGCAGCAACTGCTCGGCCTGCCAGCCGATGTCGCCCCCGTCGAAGGAGGGCCGGGACATGATGGTGCGCCGCGCCTCGTGCAGCTTGGCGCGCAGCACCTCGACCTGGTAGCCGAGGTCCTCGGCGTGCTGGATCGCCTTTTCCCGCTCGGTCTTCAGCCGCTTCATCTCGGCTTCGAACCGAGAGAGGTGGTCGACGTCAGCCGCCGGCTCTCGCTCCTGGCTCTCGTAGCCCCGCACTGCGCGGTCCCATCCGTCCCCTGGTCGCAACTCTTTCCGAACGAGCTCCGTCCATCCGCCGAACGGGGCCCCCGGGGAATGGTGTCAGATCATCGGCGGAGCAGAGGCTGCTGCCCCGACGCTCGTCCCCCGAAACCCGGACCCCGGTGGTCCTGCCGTCGCACGGCGGGACCGCGGTCACCCTGGCTGAGCGGCGACCGCACCCAACCCTACCGGCCCCTATGTACGAGGGTCAGTGCTCAGGTGACTCAACAGGCGCCGAAGTGACCAGTTCTGTCAGTACGCCATGACAGTCCTTGGGGTGCAGGAAGGTGATCCGTGACCCCATGGAACCGCGTCGCGGCTCTTCGTACAGCACGCGTACGCCCTTGTCCTTGATCTCCGCGGCCTCGCCGTCCACATCCGCCGTACCGAAAGCGATGTGGTGGACGCCCTCCCCGTTCTTCGCGAGCCACTTCGCGACGGTGGAGTCGTCGCGGGTCGGCTCCAGAAGCTGCAGGTAGGAGGCGCCGCCGTCGGACGTTTCGTTGATCTTGAGCATGGCCTCGCGCACGCCCTGCTCCTCGTTGACCTCGGAGTGGAACACCTCGAAGCCGTAGGTGGCACGGTAGAACTCGACGGTCTTGTCGAGGTCGAAACAGGCGATTCCGATGTGGTCGATTCGCGTCAGCATGGATTCAGTGCAGCGCCCCGGAGGTGGTTACGCAACGTGCGCGCGATCACACCGACAGCCCGGTGACGGGGCGGAGTACCGGTCAGTACATTCGAAGTAAACCCTCGTTCACTCCTCGGCTGTGCAGCCGGTAAGGGGATCGCAGCTCATGTCTTCTGCTACGACCAGTTCGGTGATCGTCTCGGGGGCGCGTACGCCCATGGGGCGGTTGCTCGGTTCACTGAAATCCTTCTCCGGAGCCGATCTCGGCGGCTTCGCGATCAAGGCCGCCCTCGACCGTGCGGGGATCGGTGGCGACCAGGTGCAGTACGTGATCATGGGCCAGGTGCTCCAGGCCGGGGCGGGTCAGATCCCGGCCCGCCAGGCCGCCGTCAAGGCCGGCATCCCCATGAACGTGCCGGCGCTGACCATCAACAAGGTGTGTCTGTCGGGCCTCGACGCCATCGCGCTCGCCGACCAGCTGATCCGTGCCGGTGAGTTCGACGTGGTCGTCGCCGGCGGCCAGGAGTCCATGACCAACGCCCCGCACCTGCTGCCGAAGTCCCGCGAGGGCTTCAAGTACGGCGCGGTCGAGATGCTCGACGCCATGGCCTACGACGGGCTGACCGACTCCTTCGAGGGCGTCGCCATGGGCGAGTCGACGGAGAAGCACAACACCCGCCTCGGCATCGCGCGGCCCGAGCAGGACGAGATCGCCGCGCTGTCGCACCAGCGGGCCGCCGCCGCGCAGAAGAACGGCCTGTTCGAGGCCGAGATCACGCCCGTCGAGATCCCGCAGCGCAAGGGCGACCCGGTGCTGTTCAGCAAGGACGAGGGGATCCGGGGCGACACCACCGCCGAGTCCCTGGGCAAGCTCCGCCCGGCGTTCTCGAAGGACGGCACGATCACGGCCGGTTCGGCCTCGCAGATCTCCGACGGTGCCGCCGCCGTCGTGGTGATGAGCAAGGCCAAGGCCCAGGAGCTCGGCCTGGAGTGGATCGCCGAGATCGGGGCCCACGGGAACGTGGCCGGGCCGGACAACTCGCTGCAGTCGCAGCCGTCCAACGCGATCCTGCACGCGCTGAAGAAGGAGGGCCTGGAGGTCTCCGACCTCGACCTCATCGAGATCAACGAGGCCTTCGCGGCCGTGGCCGTGCAGTCCATGAAGGACCTCGGGGTGTCCACCGAAAAGGTGAATGTCAACGGCGGCGCGATCGCCCTGGGTCACCCGATCGGGATGTCCGGTGCGCGTCTCGTGCTGCATCTCGCGCTGGAGCTGAAGCGGCGGGGCGGTGGCGTGGGCGCGGCCGCGCTGTGCGGTGGCGGCGGTCAGGGCGATGCTCTGATCGTGCGGGTGCCCAAGGCCTGAGTTTGCGGGTGCCCAAGGCCTGAGTTTCGGTACTCCCTGATCTGAACGGAGCTGTGATGCAGGACGTCTCCACGCTGGTGGCCCAGGCCAGAGAAGGGCGGCCGCGGGCCGTGGCCCGGCTGATCTCCCTGGTGGAGGGGGCGTCCCCGCAGCTGAGGGAGGTCATGGCGGCGCTGGCGCCCCTGACGGGCGGGGCGTACGTCGTGGGGCTGACCGGGTCGCCGGGCGTCGGCAAGTCCACGTCGACCTCGGCGCTGGTGACGGCGTACCGCAAGCAGGGCAGGCGGGTCGGCGTGCTCGCCGTCGACCCGTCGTCCCCGTTCTCGGGCGGTGCGCTGCTCGGGGACCGGGTGCGGATGTCGGACCACGCGTCCGACCCGGGCGTCTACATCCGCTCGATGGCGACGCGCGGGCATCTGGGCGGGCTGGCGTGGGCCGCTCCGCAGGCGATCCGGGTCCTGGACGCGGCCGGCTGCGACGTGATCCTCGTCGAGACCGTCGGGGTCGGGCAGTCGGAGGTGGAGATCGCCTCGCAGGCGGACACGTCCGTGGTGCTGCTCGCGCCGGGGATGGGCGACGGGATCCAGGCGGCCAAGGCCGGGATCCTGGAGATCGGTGACGTCTACGTCGTGAACAAGGCCGACCGGGACGGAGCGGACGCGACGGCTCGCGAGCTGAACCACATGCTGGGGCTGGGCGAGGCGCGGGGGCCGGGCGACTGGCGGCCGCCGATCGTGAAGACGGTCGCGGCCCGGGGCGAGGGCGTCGACGAGGTCGTCGAGGCGCTGGAGAAGCACCGGGCGTGGATGGAGGAGCGGGGGGTGCTCGCGGAGCGGCGCCTGTCCAGGGCGTCTCGGGAGGTCGAGGCGATCGCGGTGACGGCGTTGCGGGAGCGGATCGCTGACCTGCACGGAGACCGGCGGCTGGGAGCGCTGGCGGAGCGGATCGTCGCGGGTGAGCTGGATCCGTACCGGGCGGCTGACGAACTGGTGGCGGGCTTGACGGAGGGCTGAGTGCGGGTGCCTCCGGCGGTGGAGCGGGTGCCTGCGGCGGCCTGTGGCTGCTTCGGAGGGGGCGCGCGTGGCGCCTGCGCGGTGAGTGTGGGTCGGGGCCGCGCCGGGGGGTGTCCGTCCTCGGAACGGCGCGATGGGGTGTCATACCGACTCGCTGTCCGTTGACGCGCCAACCGCTGCGGGCGGACACCCCCCGACACGTCCCCTTCTCACCGTACGCGGGCGCGGGCGCGTCGTGGCCCCGCCCAGCTACGGACGACGCCCCCTTGCGCCGTCAGGCGGGTGCGGGCGCGTCGTGGTCCCGCCGGCTGCGCGACGCCCCGGCGTCAGATGTGACGCCGGGGCGGTGGAAAAGGGCAGTACCTGATCAGTCCTGGTCGTCGGAGTCGTCCTGCACGTCCGAGCGGTCCGCCGTGACCTTGCCCGACTTGAGGTCGACCTTCCAGTCCTGCTCGGCCGCGCCGGACGTGCGGGTCTCGGCCTCCCAGGACTTGGTCGTGCCGTCCTCGTCCAGCTCGACGGACGTCACCACACCCTTGCCGGCGGCGGCCTTCGCGGCCTCCCCGGCCGTCACGGAGGATCCCTTCAGCGCGGCCCGCACCTGCGCCGTGTCGTCCTCGTCGTCGGTCTGCGAACCCAGGACCTTGCCGCTGGACGGGTCGACACTCACGCTGTGCCAGGCGTTGTCGCCCGACAGGACGTCGACCTTCCAGACCACCTTGTCGCTGTCGTCCTCGTCGTCCAGCTCGGCGGAGACGGCCGTGCCCGACGTGTGCTTCAGCGCGGAGGCGATGGCCTCGGACGCCGTGACGTCCGCCGAGGCGGCCCGCGCGGCGTCGTCGTCCCGGTCGTCGTCGCGGTCGTCCCGCGCGTCCGCGCCGTCCTGGTCGTCGCGGCCGTCGTCGTCCGACAGCCGGGTGTTCGCCGCCTGCCGCGCCGAGCCCTCGTCGCCCCCCGAGGTCGCGAGAGCCGTGGCCGTACCGCCTCCGACCAGAGCGGCAGCGGTCACAGCGGCGATCACGATGTTGCGCTTCATGCGGATTCCTCCTGAGTCGTTTCGTTTTCGACGTCTTCGACTCTGGCCGATCGAGGCTGAGAGGAAGCTGAAGGCCCCTGAAGGGATCTTCAGCTTGGCTTTGCCACTCTTTACCCATGCGCCTGTTGATCGTGGAGGACGAGAAGCGGCTGGCCCTGTCGCTCGCCAGGGGCCTGACGGCCGAGGGGTACGCCGTGGACGTCGTCCACGACGGGCGGGAGGGGCTGCACCAGGCCTCGGAGGGGACGTACGACCTGGTGATCCTCGACATCATGCTGCCGGGGCTCAACGGCTACCGGGTCTGTGCCGCCCTGCGCGCCGCCGGGCACGAGGTGCCGATCCTGATGCTGACCGCCAAGGACGGTGAGTACGACGAGGCCGAGGGGCTCGACACCGGCGCGGACGACTACCTGACCAAGCCGTTCTCGTACGTCGTGCTCGTCGCCCGGGTCAAGGCGCTGCTGCGGCGGCGCGGGCAGGGCGCGGGGGCCTCGCCCGTGCGTGTGCACGGCGACCTGAAGGTGGACACGGCCGCCCGGCGGGTGTTCCTCGGTGAGGACGAGATCGCCCTCACCGCCAAGGAGTTCTCCGTGCTGGAGCAACTCGTGCTGCGGGCCGGCGAGGTGGTGTCCAAGTCCGAGATCCTGGAGCACGTCTGGGACTTCGCGTACGACGGTGATCCGAACATCGTCGAGGTGTACGTCAGCACCCTGCGGCGGAAACTGCGGGCGGGGCTGATCCGGACCGTGCGCGGGGTCGGGTACCGGCTGGAGACGTCGCCGTGAGGCGGCTGTTCGGGTCCGTCCGGGCACGGGCCACGCTGGGAGCCACGCTGGTGGTGGCGGTGGCGCTCGTCGCCGCCGGGGCCGCCGTGCTGCTGTCCCTGCGGTCCAACCTGATCGGCGAGGCCGGCACGCAGGCGGAGCGCTCCGCGCGGGCGGTCGCCTCCGATCTCGCCGCCGGGACGCCGTACGACAAGCTGTCCGGGCTGGACGGGGACGACGGGCCGGTGCAGGTCCTGGACGAGCACCAGCGGCTCGTCGCGGCCAGCGAGGACCTGGAGCGGATCAGCGGGACGCACAGCGACCAGGTGAAGCCACAGCCGGCGGTGACGCCCTCCGGGGACGACGATGACGACTCCGAGGACGCGGGCGAGGCCCTCGAAGCCGCTGAGATCTCCGGGGAGAGCGTCTTCAGCAACGGGTCGGCGACGATCGACGGGGAGACGGAGGACTACCGCTTCGCCGCCGTCGAGGTGGAGACCCAGGACCGCGGGCACCTCACGGTCTACGCCGGTACCCCGCTGGCCGCCGAGCACGGGGCCGTGCGGACCGCGCTGACGGTGATGCTGATCGGGTTCCCGCTGCTGCTCGCCGTCGTCGCCGGCGTGACCTGGCTGGTCACCCGACGGGCCCTCAGGCCCGTGGAGGGCATCCGGCGCGAGATGGCCGCGATCACCCACTCCGAGGACCTCGCGCGGCGCGTCCCGGAACCGGACACGCACGACGAGATCGCCCGGCTCGCCAGCACCACCAACGAGACGCTCGCGGCTCTGGAGACGTCCGTGGAGCGGCAGCGGCGCTTCGTCGCCGACGCCTCCCACGAACTGCGCAGCCCCATCGCCTCGCTGCGGACGCAACTGGAGGTGGCCGCCGCGCACCCCGAGCTGCTGGACCTCGACGGGGCCGTGGAGGACACCGTACGGCTGCAGCGGCTGGCCGCCGATCTGCTGCTGCTCGCCCGGCTGGACGCGGGGGAGCGGCCCCAGGACACGCGGGTCGACCTCGCCGGGCTGGCCCGGGACGAGGCCGAGGGGCGGACGGGCGTGACCGTGGACGCGGAGCCGGTCGAGGTGGCCGGATCCCGGGGGCAGTTGGGGCGGGTGCTGGCCAATCTGCTCGACAACGCCCAGCGGCACGCCCGGTCGGCCGTCACCGTGAGCGTGCGGCGCGAGGGCGACCGGGCCGTGGTCGGGGTGGCCGACGACGGTGACGGCGTGCCGGAGGCCGACCGGGAGCGGATCTTCGAACGGTTCGTACGGCTGGACGCCGCCCGTAGCCGCGACGACGGCGGCGCCGGGCTGGGCCTGGCCATCGCCCGCGACGTCGCCGTGCGGCACGGCGGCACGCTCACGGCCGGGCAGGGACCCGCAGGCGGAGCCTTGTTCGAACTCCGCCTGCCGCTCGCCTGATCCGAGCCGCGGTCATGGGCGCCCGCGCTGTCCGCGCAGGTGCTCCGCGATGGGCTTGAGGCCCTTGTCGAGCTCCGTCAGGGCCTCGGGGGACAGCAGGTCGATGAAGTGCCTGCGCACGGACGACACATGGTGGGGCGCGACCTTCTGCATCATCGCCATGCCGTGGTCGGTGAGGACCGCGTAGAGCCCTCGGCGGTCGGACTCGCAGTTCTCCCGCCGGACCAGGTTCGCGTTCTCCATGCGCGTGATCTGGTGCGACAGGCGGCTCTTGGACTGGAGGGTGGCGGAGGCGAGGTCGCTCATCCGCATCCTCTGGTCGTCGGACTCGGAGAGATTCACCAGGATCTCGTAGTCGTTCATTGTCAGGCCGAACGGCTGCAGGTCCTTCTCGAGCTGGTACGTCAACAGCCTGTTGACCTCCAGGTGGGTGCGCCAAGCACACTGCTCCGCATCGGTCAGCCAGCGGGTGGCCGTCTCGGTCTCCATGAATGAAGTCTACCTAAAAAGTTGAAAGGTGAACTAGTGAGGGGTTTCGTGTGACAGTGCCCGCCTGCCGAGCGATGGTGCGCAGACGTTCGATGTCACACTCCGCAGACTACCGCTCACAGCCCGAAGCGACGCTGGAGGTCCCCCAGCTGTCCGGGAAGACGCGGTGCGCCGGACTGTCCCGCCTGGGGGCTGTGCGCCCCGCCGCCGGGCACGCCGGCCTGGTGCGGAACGGCCCCCGTGGCCTGCTCGGCCATCAGGGCCTCGGACGACTGGAGCAGCACCGTGCCGGCGCCGACGAACTCGAACTGGTGCTCCTCGCCGGAGGTGCCGCCCAGGCCCGTCAGTGCACGTAGACCGCCCATGACGCCGGTCATGTACCCGTGGTCGTAGTGGTGGCAGGGGGAGGGGCAGTCGGCCCAGCCGACCAGGGCCTGGGGGTCGACCCGGATCGGGGGTTCCATGAACACCACCGGACCGTTCGACGCGGCCACGAACTTTCCGGTTCCGATCAGGGTCAGAAAACCCGGCACGATTGATTGCTTCAGTGACAGAGTTGGCTGAAAAGCGAGCAGGTTGCCCGAGCGAATGGTCAGGTTGCCGTCTTCGAGGTCGTACGAGTTGACGTCGAAGGCCCGGTCGGCGAGGAGCATCTTGCCCGAGCCCTCCGCCACGACCCAGTCGCTCGCGTGCAGTGGCGAATGGAACGACGTACGGACGAGACGGTCCAGCCGGCCGTGCCCGACGCCGTTGAAGTCGACCGAGCCGTAGTAGGCGATCATCTTCCCCTTCTGCAGGAACCACTGGCTCCCCTTGAGCTCCACGCAGAAGGTGTGGGGATTGACGTTGTCGTCGGCCGGCAGCGTCGCCGGGTCGAAGACCGCGAGGCCGGCGCCCGGGGTTCCGTAGGTGCTCACAGCTTCTCCTCCGAGGCCTGGACGTACACCGCACCGCTGCCGCTGAGCTCCAGCTGGAACGCCTCGCCCGAGCCCCGGCCCACCATGTCCCGCCAGCCCAGGGCCGTGGACAGCTTGTTGCGGACGTCGCCGTGGTGGGCGACGTAGGCCTGCGGGTCCACGTGCACCGGCCGCTGCGGGGTGATCGGGATCTCGATGACACCGCCGTGGGCCATCACCGCGACGGCCCCGTGCCCCTTCAGCGTGGTCGTGAACAATCCCTGGCCGCTGACCTGCCCGCGCACCATGCCCATGACGCCGCCCTGCGAGCCCAGGAACATCGTGCCCTGCTGGAGCGAGCCCTCGAAGGCCAGGAGCCGGTCCGCCTCCACGTACAGAGTGTCGCCCGTGAGCCGGATCACCTGGATGTGATGCCCGCCGTGCCCGAACAGGACCGTGCCGCTGCCCTCCACGGTCATCAGGGGCGTGTCCTCGTCCGCGACCCGGCGGCCGATCATCGACATGACCCCGCCCTGGCCGCCCGCCGTATTGGGCGTGAACGACACCTCGCCCTTGTAGGCGAGCATCGCGCCGCGCTGGCTGAACAGCCGCTGCCCCGGCGTGACCGTCGCCTCGACCATCTTTCCGTTGATCTCCCGGAAGGCCATGTCACACGTCCCCCGCGATCGTGTTCCGCTCGCTCGGCTGCACGTACACCAGCCCGTCCCCCTCGAACCGCATCTGGAAGGCCTCGCCGCCACCCTCCCCGAGCAACGTGCGGAACGTCACACCCGACTGGAAGGACTGCCGGAGGTTCCCCTGGTGCGCCACGTACGCCCCCGGGTCGACCGTCAGCGGGTACTGCGGGCTGACCCGCAGCACGACCGCCGGGCCGTCCGACATGATCGCCGCCTGGCCGTGGCCCTCGACGGTCGTCGTGAACAGGCCGTTGCCCTGCGAGGCGCCGCGCAGGCCCGTGAACTCCGTGCCCGTGCGCAGCCCGCCGTCGGTCGCGAGCAGGTTGCTCGACTCCACGTAGAGCTTGTCGCCCTGGACGCCGACCAGGTTGATCTCGGAGGCGCGGTCGGCGAACCAGCAGGTCCCCCTGCCCTTCACCTCCATCAACGTCATCTGCTCACCGGTCAGCCGCCGGGTCACCATGCCCCGGATGCCCTCGCCGCCGCCGCTGAGCTTCTTGAAGGCCATCTCGCCGTCGTACGCGACCATCGAGCCGTTCTTCGCCTTCACGGCGTCTCCGGTCATGTCGACGGCGAGCACCTTGCTGCTCTGAAGTCGGAACATCGCCACGTACGCGAAGGTAGCCGCAGGCCGGGCCCCATGGACAGGGCCCGTGGGCGGAGAACGACCCTGACCGCACCCTGAGGGCCGGGGGAGACGGACCCCGGGCCGGAGGACCCGCGGCGGTTTGCCACAATGGGCGGGACGCTTGTGCGCGCGTTCACAAACCGTCAGTCCGAAGCAAGACCGTTCAGCTCGTCCAGACCGCCGCGTCTCTCTCACCGAAGGTGACCCGTGGACCTCAAGACCGCCACCGCCATCCGCCGCCTCCGCCTGGTCTCGGCCCCCGAGGCGATCTCCTTCCTGCTCCTGCTGGTCTGCTCGGTACTGAAGCGGACCACCGACTTCAACGCCGTGCCGGTGATGGGCATGGTGCACGGGGTGCTGTTCATCCTGTACGTGATCTTCTGGGCGGACGCGTGGAACCGTACGAAGTGGCCGCTGCAGACCGCAGCGCTGTACTTCGTGCTCTCGGTGCTGCCCGGCGGTGGGTTCTTCGCGGAGCGGAAGCTGCGGCGTGAGGCCGAGGCCGCGGTCATCGCGTCCCGGGCGCGCCAGGAAGGCGTGGTGGGCGCGTGATCGTCGCCTTCTCCGTGACGCCGCTGGGCGTCGGCGAGGACGTGGGGGAGTACGTCGCCGACGCCGTGCGGGTCGTGCGCGAGTCGGGCCTGCCGAACCGGACCGACGCGATGTTCACGTCGGTCGAAGGCGAGTGGGACGAGGTCATGGACGTCGTCAGGCGCGCCGTCGCCGCGGTCGAGCGGCGGGCTCCGCGGGTGTCCCTGGTCCTCAAGGCGGACATCCGCCCCGGCGTGACGGACGGGCTCACCTCCAAGACGCAGACGGTGGAGCGGCACCTCGCCGAGTAGGCCGCCCAGACCGCAGCCCCGGCTCGTGAGAGCCGGGGCTTTGCTGTGTCACGGCGAGGCCCGATCCGCGCCGGAGCGGCACGGCCTGTGCACCGGACAGTTCCCTCTGATGACCCGTGCGGCTCGCGGAGCCCGACGCACCGACCCACGATGAGGGCTCAGGGCCGACCGCCGTCCCCCTGCCGGACACGGCGGCCGCCGTCCGCCCAGCGAAGGAAGGGCCTGCCGGTGAACACTTCGACGTATACGTCCCAGTCGGCGTTCGACGGCTCCAGGCTGCGCGTCATCCTGCTCGTCGATCTCCACGAAGGCGCCCAGCAACGGTTCCTCGACGCGTACGAGCACATGCGCAGCCGGGTCGCGTCGGTTCCCGGTCACCTCGGTGACCAGCTGTGCCAGTCCGTGGAGAACCCGTCCCAGTGGCTCATCACCAGCGAATGGGCGACCGCGCCGCCGTATCTCGCCTGGGTGAACAGTGAGGAGCACCTGGAGACCGTCAGGCCCATGCAGGACTGCGTCCGGGACATCCGGTCGATGCGGTACAACGTCGTCCGTGAGACCGGGCGTACCCTCCCGCACACCGCCGGGACCGCTGACGCGGTCCAGGCGCCGGTGCGGGTGGGCGACGGGGTGACGCGCCACGCGCTGACGTTCACCGTCAAGCCCGGCTCCGAGTCGAAGGTCGCGGACATCCTCGCCGGATACGCGCCGCCCCAGGCCCGTGCCGACGACTCCACACGGCTGCGCCGGACGACGCTGTTCATGCACGGCAACCGAGTCGTACGCACCGTCGAGGTGGAGGGCGATCTGCAGACGGCGCTGCGCCACGTCTCACGTCAGCCCGAGGTGCGGGCCGTCGAGGAAGCCCTCAATCCGCACCTGGAACAGAGCAGGGATCTGACCGACCCCGCGTCGGCACGGGCCTTCTTCATCCGCGCGGCCATGCCCGCCGTCCACCACGTGGCGCGTGGCGGACCGGAACCTGCCGGTCTGCGGCGTCACGCCCTGTACTACCCGGCCCGCGAGGGCTGCGGCATGACGCTGGCACGGCTGCTCGCCCAGCAGGACGAGACCGCCGCGGACGACCCCGTCGGCCTCGTGCACCGCAGCACCGTCTTCCACCGTGACGACCTGGTCGTCCGTCTCATCGACACGCGTGACCCCGAGACCGATCCGGTCAGGGCGCTCGGCCTGCACGGCACGAGGAAGGCCGCCGTGCTGGCCCGCCTGCTCGACGGCGCCGCACTCGGCGTCGAAGGGCCGCTCTCCGGCGACCGGGACGCCACCCGCCTCCTGGCGCACACCGACATGACGCTGATCACCGATCGCCTGGCTGCCCAGTCCTGACAGTCCATGGACGACACCCGGCCACGGACCACACCCACAGACCGACCTGGAGACGGATCATGTACAAGACGCGCCCGCGCATCGTGGACCTCAGCGAGACGGAGCCCAACCGCAAGCGTGGCGGTGACCTGCGCACCCTGCTCACGCCCCTCACGGTGGGTTCCACGAGCGGGTTCATGGGCCTGGCCATCATGCAGCCGGGTGAACGCATCAGCGAGCACTACCACCCGTACTCGGAGGAGTTCGTCTACGTCGTCCAGGGCGAGCTGGAAGTCGACCTGGACGACGTGACCCACCCGATCCGTGCCGACCAGGGCCTCATGGTCCCCATCGGCATGCGGCACCGCTTCCGCAACGTCGGTGACACCGAAGCCCGGATGGTCTTCCATCTGGGCCCGCTGGCTCCGAAGCCGAGCATGGGCCACGTCGACACGGAGGCCGTGGAGGGGAACGCGCGCGGCGAAACGTACCCGGCCGTGCAGGGGGACGGCACGCAGCCCGAGCGACGAGGGGTGCCCTCATGACCCGGCGGGTGGCGGTCACCGGCATCGGCGTCGTCGCCCCGGGCGGTATCGGGGTGCCGGCCTTCTGGGACCTCCTCTCGGGAGGCCGTACCGCGACGCGCGGCATCACACTGTTCGATCCCGAGGGGTTGCGGTCACGTATCGCGGCCGAGTGCGACTTCGACCCGCTCGCGCACGGACTCGATCCCGACCTGGTCGAACGCACCGACCGCTACATACAGTTCGCCGTCGTCGCCGCGGCGGAGGCGGTGGCCGACTGCGGCATCGAGTTCGGAGCCGAGGACCCGTGGCGCGTGGCCGTCTCGCTCGGCAGCGCCGTGGGCGGCACGACCCGCCTGGAGCACGACTACGTCCTGGTCAGCGAGCGAGGGCAGCACTGGGACGTCGACCACCGCGCCGCCGGCCCGCAGCTGCACCGGGCGTTCTCGCCCAGCACACTGGCCTCCGACGTCGCCGAGCACTTCGGCGCCCAGGGGCCGGTGCAGACGGTGTCGACCGGCTGCACCTCCGGGCTCGACGCGGTGGGCTACGGCTTCCACACGATCGAGGAAGGCCGCGCCGACATCTGTATCGCCGGAGCGTCGGACTCCCCGATCTCCCCGATCACCATGGCCTGCTTCGACGCCATCAGGGCGACGTCGCCGAACAACGACGACCCGGCGCACGCCTCCCGGCCCTTCGACGCCCGCCGCGACGGATTCGTCATGGGAGAGGGCTCCGCGGTGCTGGTCCTGGAGGAGCTCGAACACGCCCGCGCCCGCGGCGCGCACGTCTACTGCGAGATAGGCGGCTACGCCACCTTCGGCAACGCCTACCACATGACCGGACTGACCAGCGAGGGCCTGGAGATGGCCAGGGCCATCGACACCGCGCTCGGACAGGCCCGTCTGGATCCCTCACTCATCGACTACGTCAACGCGCATGGCTCGGGCACCCGCCAGAACGACCGTCACGAGACCGCCGCGGTCAAGCGGTCCCTGGGCGCCCACGCCTATGACACGCCCATGAGTTCGATCAAGTCCATGGTGGGCCACTCGCTCGGTGCGATCGGCGCGATCGAGGTTGTCGCCTGCGTGCTGGCCCTGGCCCACCAGGTGGTCCCGCCGACGGCGAACTACGAGACTCCGGACCCCGAGTGCGACCTGGACTACGTGCCGCGCACCGCACGCCCGCGCAAGCTCGCCAACGTGCTGTCCGTGGGCAGCGGCTTCGGCGGGTTCCAGTCCGCAGTGCTCCTGACAGGGCCGGCCGGGAGGAAACGATGAGCGCTCAGCCGAACCGTCGCACCGCCATCACGGGGATCGGTGTGGTCGCACCCAACGGACTGGATGCGGAGACCTACTGGAAGTCCGTCAAGGAGGGCCTGTCCGTACTCGACCGGATCACCCGGGAGGGCTGCGGGCACCTTCCGCTCCGCGTCGCCGGCGAGGTCCGGGGATTTGACCCCACGGCACTCATCGAGGAGACCTTCCTCGTCCAGACCGACCGCTTCAGCCACTTCGCGATGGCCGCCGCCAGTGCGGCCCTGAAGGACGCGGGACTGAGCGAGACCGCCGCCGACTCCCCGTACTCCGTCGGTGTGGTCACCGCCGCCGGATCCGGTGGCGGTGAGTTCGGCCAGCGGGAGCTGCAGAAGCTGTGGGGGCAGGGGTCCCGTTTCGTCGGCCCCTACCAGTCGATCGCCTGGTTCTACGCGGCCAGCACGGGTCAGATATCGATCCGCAGCGGCTTCAAGGGCCCCTGCGGCGTGGTCGCGAGCGACGAGGCCGGCGGCCTGGACGCCGTCGCGCACGCCGCCCGGACCGTGGGACGGGGGACCGATGTGGTCGTGGCCGGGGCGGCCGAAGCGCCGCTCGCTCCGTACTCGATGGTCTGCCAGCTCGGCTACCCGGAACTCAGCACGGTCGAGGACCCGGCGCGGGCCTATCGCCCCTTCACCTCCGCGGCCTGCGGCTTCGTCCCGGCCGAGGGCGGTGCCGTGCTGATCGTCGAGGACCTGGACCGCGCACGCCGACGCGACGCGGACGTCCGCGCCACCGTGGCGGGCCACGCGGCCACGTTCACCGGCGCCTCGCGCTGGGACCGCTCACGGGAGGGACTCGTCCACGCCATCCGCGGTGCCCTCGACGAGGCCGGCTGCGCACCGGAGGAGATCGACGTGGTCTTCGCCGACGCGATGGGCCTCCCGGAGGCGGACCGCGCCGAGGCCCTCGCCCTCGCCGACGCCCTCGGCCCGCACGGCACCCGCGTGCCCGTCACGGCTCCCAAGACCGGCATCGGGAGGTCCTACTGCGGGGCACCCCTGCTGGACGTCGCGGCCGCGGTGATGGCCATGGAAGAAGGGCGGATCCCGCCCACGCCCAACGTCTTCGACATCTGCCACGACATCGACCTGGTGACGTCGACGGCACGCCCGGCCGAGCTGAACACGGCCCTGGTCCTCAGCCGTGGACTCATGGGCTCCAACGCGGCGCTGGTACTGCGCCGCGGCCCGGGACCAGCCGCCCGGTGAAGCCCACCGCACCCGTACGACAAGGAGAAAGCGCATGAACAGTGAAGTGACCCTCGAAGAGCTGGCCGCACTGATGAAGAAGGCCGCCGGTGTCACCGTCGACCCGCACGACCTCGAAGCCAGGGTGGACACCCCCTTCGCCGAGTTCGGGCTGGATTCGCTCGGCCTCCTCGGCATCGTGGGTGAGCTGGAGAACCGGCACGCCCGGGCCCTGCCCACCGACGCGGAGAAGTGCAAGAGCCCCCGCGACTTCCTCGACCTCGTCAACAGCACGCTTACGGCAGGAGCCTGAGATGGCAGGGCACACCGAGAACGAGATCACCATCGCCGCGCCCCTCGACCTCGTCTGGGACATGACCAACGACATCGAGAGATGGCCGCAGCTGTTCAGCGAGTACGCGGCCGCCGAGGTGCTGTCCCGGCAGGGCGACACCGTGACCTTCCGCCTGACCATGCACCCCGACGAGAACGGCAAGGTGTGGAGCTGGGTGTCGGAACGGACCACCGACCGCGACAAGCTCACCGTCACGGCACGCCGGGTCGAACCCGGCCCGTTCGAGTACATGAACATCCGGTGGGAGTACGAGGAGACCCCCGACGGCACCCGGATGCACTGGACCCAGGACTTCGCCATGAGGCCCGACGCGCCGGTCGACGACGCCGGGATGACGGACATCATCAACCGCAACTCGCCCGTCCAGATGGCCCTCATCCGCGACCGCGTCGAGCAGGCCGCCGGCGAACGGCGGACCTCACCCGTCTCGCCCGCCTGAACGCCGCCGCGTAAGGAGACCTCATGCACCACGCCCTGATCGTCGCCCGGATGGCCCCGCACGCGGCTCCGGACATCGCCGAGGTCTTCGCGGCCTCCGACCGCGGCGACCTGCCCCGCCTCGTCGGGGTGACCCAGCGTTCCCTCTTCCAGTTCGGCGATGTGTACATGCACTTCATCGAGGCCGAACAGGACCCGGGCCCCGCCATCGCACGCGTGGCCGGGCATCCCGAGTTCCGCGACATCAGCAGCAAGCTCGAGGCATACGTCAGTCCGTACGACCCGCAGACCTGGCGCGGTCCGAAGGACGCGATGGCGCAGTGCTTCTACCACTGGGAGAGGGACACCGCCCCGGCCACGCGGTGACACCGACGAGAGGGGGCCGCTGCCCGCACGGGCAGCGGCCCCCTCTCGTCGGTGCGGCCGGGCTAGGAGGAGCGGGCCAGTACCGGCAGCAGACGCAGCGCGTTCTCCCGGTTGATGCCCCTGAGCTGCTCCGGCGAGACGAATGGATCGCCGTCCAGGGCGGGAACCGCGATGTCGGCGACGACCTGTGCGGAGGTGGGCGGCCAGTCCGTGCCGAAGAGGACACGGCTGGGATCCACCGTGGACAGCAGAGTGGGCGTGGCGGAGGGCGACATGGGGCCCGCCGTGTCGAAGTAGAACCGGTGCAGGTAGTCACGGACCCTGCCCGGCTCGATCCCGGGGGTGAGGTGCCCGCCGAAGAGTTCGAGCCGCGTGGCCAGGTACGGAAGGAAGCCTCCTCCGTGGGGGAGGACGAAGCTGAGATTCGGATAGCGGTCCAGGGTGCCGTTCCGGATCAGGTTGATGGCCGCGCGTGTGGTGTCCATGAGGAAGTCGCACACGAAGGGCGGCATCCCCGGCAGTCCGGGATCGCCGTCCTTTCCGGCCGGCACCTCCATGGGGTGCGTGCTGACGACGGCGGACCGGTCGTTCAGCTCCTGCAGGAGGCGGTCGTGCGTGGCGTCACCGAGGTAGACACCGTCCATGCTCGTTCGCGTGCTCACTCCGACGGCCCCGAGTTCGTCGAGTCCGTAGCGGAGGCTCCACTGCGAGAGTTCCAGGTCGTCCAGGAACACAGGAGCGAAGAAGGCGAAGCGCGCGGGATGGTCCTCGACGACATCGGCCGCCGCCCGCAGGGCGATCCGTGCGCTTTCCTGGCGCTCCGCGCGCTCGCGGAACCGTCCGAGCATCGCGACGGTCATGACGGCGGTGCTGATGCCCGTCTTGTCCATGACCTCCAGAGCCGCGTCCAGCTCCCAGCGTGTCCACCAGGGCAGCCTCTCGCGGCTGACGACACCGCGTTCTTCCGCCCAGTCCAGCCAGGCCGGCGCGGTGAAATGGTGGTGGACGTCCACTCGGCCCTCCACGGGGCCGTCTTCGTTCGGCATCGGCATGTCCTTGGCGTGGTCGTTTGGGTGGGTGCTCAGCCGCGGCAGAGCACGGTCTGCAGCACGTCCGTCAGCACACGATCGGCGGACGGCGGGTGGGTGGGCGCGCGCCATGCGACGAAACCGTCCGGGCGTACCAGGACGGCACCGTCCTCGGTGGTGCCGTGCAGCGCCGCCCAGTCGGCATCCGGCTCGGGAACAATGTCGTGATCAGGGCCGTCTCCCACGAGATACACCTCGACCGGAACGCCCAGGTTCTCGCCGGCCTGCTCCGCCGCGCGGCGCCACCGGTGACCTTCGGCGCCGGCGAGCACGACGAAGGAACGCTCGTACAGATCGAGAGTGGAGATCCTGGCGCCTCCTGCCCTGACCCACATGTGGGGCGCGCGGCTCCCGGGCTCTCCGTCGATCAGGAAGGTCTCCGGGACGACCGGCCGCTGAGGGGATGCGCCCACCACGGCGTTCGAGGCGTACCGGTAGCAGAGCGCGACCGTCATGAGGTCCGCCGCGTCGTTGTTGCGTCCCGCTGCCGGGCGGTACGCGGGGTGGTGCTCCTCGGCGGCCTGCTGGGAGGCTCGTGCGCTCGTCGTGACGGCGACCGGCCGTCGTTCGCACTCGTAGGTGTCGAGCAGCGGCAGGCCGGCCCAGCCGCGGAGTACCGCGGCGAGTTTCCAGGCGAGGTTGTGCGCGTCCTGGATTCCGGTGTTGGAGCCGAAAGCCCCGTTGGGCGGCATTTCATGAGCCGAGTCGCCGGCCAGGAAGACCCGGCCCTGCCCGTAGCTGTCCGCGACTCGCTTGGAAGCGTGCCAGGGTGCCTTTCCGGTGATCTCGACATCAATGTCCGGAACACCGGCGGCCGCGCGAATATGTGCCGCGCAGCGCTCGTCTCCGAAGTCTTCCAGAGTTTCGCCCCGGTCAGGGAACCAAGGGATATGGATGACCCACCGTTCCTCGTTGTCCACGGGCAGCAAGGCGCCTTCCCCCCGAGGATCGGTGGTGTAACACACGATGAAACGCTTCGGCCCGACATATTCCTTGAGGGTCTTGCTCCGGAACGTGACACTGACGTTGTGGAACAGGTCACCGGGTCCGGACTGGCCGATTCCCAGACGCTTGCGAACGGGGCTTCTCGGGCCGTCGGCGGCCACCAGGAAACCGGCTTTCACGGTATAGGTCTCACCGGTGTCCAGGCGCATGACCTGCGCCAGGACTCCCTCTTCGTCCTGCGTGAAGGACAGCAGCTCGGTGTTGAAGCGGATGTCTCCGCCCTGACGGGCGCGGTTCAGCAGGACCGGCTCCAGATCGTTCTGGCTGCACAGGCACCAGTTCGAGGAGCTGACCCGGGAGACATCCATGCCTGCGGCGATGTCCTGCACGATCCAGCGGCGCTCGTCACCGACGAGGGTGTCCACCTGGAGGACGCCGTCGTTCCCGTCGAGCGCGCGGGCGGCCTCCCGCACGCTCTGCTCGAGGCCGGCGGACCGGAAGATCTCCATGGTGCGCACGTTGTTCCCGCGGCCCCGTGGGTGCGTCGATGTCTCGGCATGCCGCTCCACGAGTATGTGCTCGATTCCGAAACGTCCCAGGAATACGGAGGCGGAAAGACCCACCAATGATCCGCCTACGATGAGAACTGGTACAGATTCCACTCCGCGTCCACTCACTGGTTACCTCGCCATCCGGCGGCTGCCCAGTCCGGAACGGTGGACTGGCCCGTCCATGATGTTTATCAAGCAGGACCTACGCGCGCGATCCGGGGCGCCCCGGGGTACGCCGGCCGGGTAACCGGAGCAATGTCGCGCGCCTCCTGCGGCGCTCGGACCCATATGGCCCAGCAGCGTTTGAGGCACAGTGCCGGCCGGGAAATCGTGTGACCGACCGACGGAACTCTCGACCCCCCGGGACCAGCCATGACGCAAGCGTTCGCATCCGAGGAAATGTCGTCCGAAGAGGCCGCTGCCGCGGCCTCGGCCTGCAGTCGGGAGTTTCGCGCCAACCCGCATCCCGTTTACGCCGCGCTCAGGGCGACCGCACCCGTATGCCCGCTGACACCCCCGCACGGGGTCGACACGTACCTCATCACCCGGTACGACGACGCCCGTGCCGCCTTGGCCGATCCTCGGCTGAGCAAGGACATGTACGGCGCCATCGACGCCTATCACCGGATCTTCGGCGACTCGTCGATCGCCCTGGATGACAACATGCTCTTCTCGGACCCTCCGAAGCACACCAGGCTCCGCAGGATCGTCGGCACCACCTTCACCCCCAAACGGGTGGAGGCGCTGCGTCCGAAGGTCCAGCAGATCACCGACGAACTGCTGGACCGCTGCCCGGCGTCGGAGCCCGTGAACCTTCTCCAGGAGTTCTGCTTCCCGCTGCCGCTGCACGTGATCTGTGAGCTCCTCGGCGTCCCGGAGAACGAACGCAGGCAAGCCCAGGAATGGTCCGCCACCGTCGCTCAGACCGGCTTCGGGCCGGAGGCGAGAAAGGCGCTGGAACGGGCCGAGGGCAACCTGCGCGACTATCTGGTGGACCTGATCGCGCGGAAGCGGAAGGAGCCGGACGGCGCTCTGCTCAGCGCACTCGTCACGGCGCAGGACGAGGACGGCGCGCTCACCGACCACGAACTCGTCTCCACCGCGTGGGTGCTGCTCTTCGCGGGTCACAAGTCGACCGCGTACCAGCTCGGCAACGCCGTCCACCACCTGCTCAGCCTGCCGGAGCAGAAGCGCCTGGCGTTCCGGGACCCGGGGGCGACGGCCGCGGCCGTCGAAGAGATCTTCCGGTTCGAGACCTCCGTGGAGAACTCGACGTTCCGCTACGCGACGGAGGACATCAAGATGCGCGACACGCTCATCCCCAAGGGCGCGCTCGTGCAGATCTCGCTCACGGCGGCCAACCGGGACCCGGAAGTGTTCCCCGACCCGGACCGCATGGACGTCGAGCGTCCGAACGTCCAGGCGACGCACCTCGCGTTCGGCCTCGGCCCGCACTACTGCATCGGCGCGCCTCTGGCACGTCTGGAGATGCAGATCGCTCTCGCCACGCTCTTCGGGCGCCACCCCGGCATGGCCCTGGTCGGAGAGCCGGAGAACGTGCGCTGGCTGACCGTGCCGTTCCCCGCCTTCCGCGGTCTGGCGGAACTCCCCGTCATGCTCGACCCGTCGTGACGGGGGACGTTCCGGCACCGGCGCGCGTGCGAGTGGTACGCCTGCTGCGCGTCCGGGAAGGAAGGGAAGCGGATTTTGTGCATGCCTACCAAGGCGTACGCGACGGCGCCACGCGGTTTCCCGGACACCTGCGCGAACAGCTCTGCCGCTCCGTCGACGATCCCGGTCGATGGCTGCTCACCAGTGAGTGGGAAAGCCTCGAAGCCATCAAGCGGTGGCGCACCGACCCCGAGCACACCACTCTGGTCGGGCCGATGAACGCCTGTCTGCATGACGACCGGTGGACCGGGGTCTTCGAGATCGTGCCCGAGGGCCAGGGTGACCGAAGGCCGAGACAGGGCTGACCACCATGTGACCGGCCGGTAGGGTCGGGTTCGTGCCGAAGCCGCTCAGTCTCTCCTTCGATCCGATCGCGCGCGCCGACGAACGCTGGAAGCAGCGCTGGGGAAACGTGCCGTCCATGGCCGCGATCACCTCGATCATGCGCGCCCAGCAGATCCTGCTCGCCGAGGTCGACGCCGTGGTCAAGCCGTACGGGCTGACGTTCGCGCGCTACGAGGCGCTGGTGCTGCTCACCTTCTCCAAGTCCGGCGAACTGCCGATGTCCAAGATCGGCGAGCGGCTCATGGTGCACCCCACGTCCGTGACGAACACGGTGGACCGGCTGGTGAAGTCGGGCCTGGTCGGCAAGCGGCCCAATCCGAACGACGGGCGCGGCACCCTCGCGAGCATCACCGACAAGGGCCGCGAGGTGGTCGAGTCGGCCACCCGCGACCTGATGGCGATGGACTTCGGGCTCGGGGCGTACGACGCCGAGGAGTGCGCGGAGATCTTCGCGATGCTGCGGCCGCTGCGGATCGCGGCGGGCGACTTCGAGGAGCAGTGACCCGGGGCTGGATCTCCCGGAAGGGGTCGTTACGCTCGACCGCATGAAAAAGAGCGTGCTGACCCGCTATCGCGTGATGGCCTACGTCACCGGCGTACTGCTGGTCCTGCTGACCTTCGGCATGATCGGCAAGTACGTGCTCGACCTGAACGGCGCGGCCGGCTTCACGCGCGTCGTCAGCATCGCGCACGGCTGGCTGTACGTCGTGTACCTGATCTTCGCCTTCGACCTCGGTTCCAAGGCGAAGTGGCCGGTGGGCAAGCAGATCTGGGTGCTGCTCGCCGGGACCATCCCCACGGCCGCGTTCTTCGTGGAGCGCAGGATCAGCCACGAGCTGGAGTCCCGGCTCGCGCAGGACTCGCCCGCGCCCGCCGAGGCGTAGGCGCGCTTCGGCGCCACCGCCGCCGCACGCGTGCGTGCGGCGGCCGGTTCACCCGTTCGCCGACTCACTCCCCTCAGCCATCGACATTTACTAGGACGTCCAAGTAAATTCGAGGGTATGGACGCTGACGCCATCGAGGAGGGCCGCCGCCGCTGGCAGGCCCGGTACGACGCCGCACGCAGGCGCGAGGCCGACTTCACCACGCTCTCCGGCGATCCCGTGGAGCCGGTGTACGGGCCGCGGCCCGGGGACAGGTACGACGGGTTCGAGCGGATCGGCTGGCCCGGGGAGTACCCCTTCACTCGCGGTCTGTACGCGACCGGCTACCGAGGGCGTACGTGGACCATCCGGCAGTTCGCAGGGTTCGGCAACGCCGAGCAGACCAACGAGCGCTACAAGATGATCCTGCGCAACGGCGGGGGCGGGCTCTCGGTCGCGTTCGACATGCCGACGCTCATGGGCCGCGACTCCGACGACCCGCGCTCGCTGGGCGAGGTCGGGCACTGCGGGGTCGCCATCGACTCGGCGGCCGACATGGAGGTCCTGTTCCAGGACATCCCGCTGGGTGACGTCACGACGTCGATGACCATCAGCGGCCCGGCCGTCCCCGTCTTCTGCATGTACCTGGTCGCCGCCGAACGGCAGGGCGTCGACCCGTCCGTGCTGAACGGCACGCTTCAGACGGACATCTTCAAGGAGTACATCGCCCAGAAGGAGTGGCTCTTCCAGCCGGAGCCGCATCTGCGGCTCATCGGCGACCTCATGGAGCACTGCGCGGCCGGCATCCCCGCGTACAAGCCGCTGTCGGTCTCCGGCTACCACATCCGCGAGGCCGGGTCGACGGCCGCGCAGGAGCTGGCGTACACGCTGGCGGACGGCTTCGGCTACGTCGAGCTGGGCCTGTCGCGCGGGCTGGACGTCGACGTCTTCGCCCCCGGCCTGTCGTTCTTCTTCGACGCGCACGTCGACTTCTTCGAGGAGATCGCCAAGTTCCGCGCGGCGCGCCGGATCTGGGCGCGCTGGATGCGGGACGTCTACGGCGCCAGGTCCGAGAAGGCCCAGTGGCTGCGGTTCCACACGCAGACCGCCGGCGTCTCCCTCACCGCGCAGCAGCCGTACAACAACGTCGTACGGACGGCCGTGGAAGCCCTGGCGGCCGTGCTGGGCGGGACGAACTCGCTGCACACCAACGCGCTCGACGAGACGCTGGCCCTGCCGAGCGAGCAGGCCGCGGAGATCGCGCTGCGGACGCAGCAGGTGCTGATGGAGGAGACCGGCGTCGCCAACGTCGCCGACCCGCTGGGCGGTTCCTGGTACGTCGAGCAGCTGACCGACCGGATCGAGGCGGACGCGGAGAAGATCTTCGAGCAGATCAAGGAGCGCGGGCTGCGGGCGCACCCCGACGGGCAGCACCCGATCGGACCGATCACCTCCGGGATCCTGCGGGGCATCGAGGACGGCTGGTTCACCGGGGAGATCGCCGAGTCGGCGTTCCGGTACCAGAGGGCGCTGGAGAAGGGCGACAAGAAGGTCGTGGGCGTGAACGTCCACACCGGGTCGGTGACCGGGGATCTGGAGATCCTCCGGGTCAGCCACGAGGTGGAGCGGGAGCAGGTGCGGGTGCTCTCCGAGCGGCGGGGGCGGCGGGACGACGCCGCGGTGCGTTCGGCTCTGGACGCGATGATCGCCGCCGCGCGGGATGGGGGCAACATGATCGAGCCCATGCTGGACGCGGTGCGGGCTGAGGCGACGTTGGGGGAGATCTGCGGGGTACTGCGGGAGGAGTGGGGGGTGTACACGGAGCCGGCGGGGTTCTAGCTAGCGCCGGTGTGTTGGTCGCTGAGGCCGTGAGGGTTGGCGTTTCCCTCGCGGCCTCTTCGTACGGTTTCGTGCGGTGCGATGGGATTCAGTCAATCTTTTGCGGTGTCGGGCTGCGAAAGTCTGCTTTCCTTCACGGAAGTCACACAAGTAATCCGCAATGTGAGCACGTGGGTTGCGCGTGTTGGGCGCGAATACCCGGCAAGGGTGATTTCGCGCCACGTCGCCCCAGTCTCGAAGTCAGCGCTGTCCCGCCTGGTTACCCGTGCGTATGGTGATCGCCGCGCATGACCGGATCATGACCAGTCCGTCATCGCGCGCGTCAGTCAGCGACCGGGGGAACGGTGTCGCTACGGGGAGGGCTTCCATGCCGCAGTACCAGCTTGTTGCGAGTCCCACGTCGCTCGTTCTCAACGCCGCCTGAGCCTCATCGACAGGGCTCCCGGTCGTCTTCCTTGCGATGAAGGGATGTCCTGTTGCGCCCCAGACCAGGGTTCCGCAGACCCAGACCCCGAAAGCCCGGATTCCTCACGCCCGTCGTCACGTTTGTCACCGCACTGGCCGTCTTCGGCGGCTTGGCCGTCCAGCCCGACCTCGCGGCGCAGCCGGTGGCTGACGCCACGGCCCGGTCCAGTGACAGGCCGGAGGACTGGTTCGAGACCACGGACGACGAGCAGTTGCGGTTCGATCAGTGTCTGATGGCCGATGCTGTGCGTCTGGGCGCTCCGCGCATGTACGGCTTCGCCCAGGGCGCGCTGAACCAGACGCCGCAGAAGCTGCGCGAACTGGCCGCCATGGACGGCGCGTTCGACGGGCCGCTGCGCCAGGCCCACGAGAAGGACGAGAGCGATTGGAGCGCCACGTGGGATCGCCTGCACGCACGCAGGGACGCGTGGGAGAAGCCCCTTGACGGCCTGGAGACCCCGGGTGGGTTCACCGTCACCGGGTTCGAATGGGTGCCCGGTGTCCACAGCGGCGACGATTTCTACGACCAGACCGGTCTGGGGAAGTGGGCGGGCGGGCTGCCCGACTGGAACGAGAATTTCAACTTCTACGATCCGACGCCGGAAGCCGACGGCAAGACCGTCAAGGCGGTGAAGGACCTCGGCACCCCGCTGTACGGCAAGGACCCGGACCCGAAGCTCCCCACGGACGAGTGGAACCGCGCGCTCGCCGAGCGCAATGGGTTCGAGTACCTGTCGGACTGGCCACTGGAACCCACGGGTGCGGACAACGCTCGTATCTTTTTGGCCTCTGGCGGTTTCCCCCGCATCGCCCCCCAGCCGGGCACGGCCGAGTACCGTATCGCCGTCGAGGACATGAAGATCCGGTTCGCGTCCTGCGCGTGGCGGGATCCGATCGACCCGAACAGGGCGCTGCGCGGCGTGGAGGACACCGCAGCGCGGGAGTGGCAGCAGGAGATCGCCTCCCAGGCCGCCCAGCGCAACCAGATCCTCGATGCCAACCGTGACGCCACGGCGGCGCTGTCCAAGGGTGCCGAGTCGATGGCCGATCTGCTCGGCCAGTCGTGGATCGCCGACCGGCTGGCCCGCTGGCAGGAGTACTGGGCTCCCGGTGGCATCGGCTGGATCGGTGATTCCCCGTCGGTCATCCGGGTCGAGGCGGCCAAGGGCAAGTGCCTCGATGTGCAGGGCGGCAAGACGGCCAGCGGCACCCCGGTGCAGATCTACGAGTGCAATGGCTCCGCGGCGCAGGAGTGGCATCTGTGGGGGTCCGGTGACGGCGCTGTCCTGCACAACGTCAAGGCCCAGAAGTGCCTTGACGTGCAGAGCAGCAACCCCGCCAACCGCACGAAGATCCAGATCTGGTCCTGCAACGGCAGTGATGCCCAGCAGTGGAAGGTCGACGTGCGCGCGGTGAGCGAGCTGCGCAATGTCGCCACGGACAAGTGCCTGGACCTGAACAAGTTCGACAACGGCCACGACGCGTGGCTGTGGACGTGCAACGGCACCAACCCGCAGAAGTTCCGGATCGTCCCGCAGGGCCACCAGGGTACGGACACGCTGTCCTACCCGGACAAGGCGCAGTTCGACAAGGCCAAGAAGGGCATCACCGCGGCCCGGGCGCAGGCGAAGAAGCAACTTGGCGCCGTCAAGGCGCAGTTGGCGGTGGCGAAGAAGGCTGCCACCGCGAGTGACACCGCTGAGCAGGCTGCCTACCGGATCGCGGACACGAACGGCGCCCCGCGTGGCCGGGGCCTGCTGGTAGGCCAGCAGAAGGCCCAGGTCACCAAGGGTGCGGTGGCTGGTCTGGAGGCCTTGGTGAAGGCCGCCGAGACCGCCGAGGCCGCCACGCGTGCCTCCGCCGGGGACAGCGAGACGATCGCCCAGCGTGCGCTGGCGCAGGCGGCGCAGTCGAAGGCCGAGTTCCGCAAGAAGGCCGCGGAGATCGCCGAGTTGCAGGCGAAGGCCGCGGCTGATGCGGCGAAGGTGCATCGCGACAACGCCAAGAAGGACAAGGAGACCGCCGAGGCCAAGCTCACCGAGGCCCTGAAGGCCGAAGGAGAGGCCAAGTCGGCCGCCGCCACAGCCAAGGCCGAGCGCCTGGCGGCGGAAGCCGAGGAGAAGACGGCGAAGGCGGAGAAGGCGACCGCTGCGGCCAAGCAGGCCGAGGCAGCCCGGCACAAGAAGAACGCCGAGACCGAGGCGACCAACGCGCGGAACGCCCAGGACAAGGCCGAAGCCGCAGAGAAGACCGCGGTCGCGCGCAAGAACGATGCGGAGAAGGCCCGCGACAAGGCCCGAGAACTGCGCGACGACGCCTGGGACGCCGAGCAGAAGGCCGACGCCGCCCGCGCCAAGGCGGACGCGAAGGAGGCGTACGCCCAGGCCCACGAGTCCGACAGCAACGCGAAGGAAGCCAGGGCGGCGGCGGACGCGGCGGCCGGGCACGCGGACGACGCCGAGGCAGCGGCCGGCAGGGCCCGCGCCGCGGCCGACGCCGCGACAAAGGCCGCAGCCGACGCTGACGCGGCAGCCACCCGCGCCGAGGCAGCCGCCAAGCGGGCCCGCTCGAACGCGGACGCCGCTCAGGCCGCGAAGCTGAAGGCCGACGCCGCGGTGAGGACGGCGACCAGCGCCGCAGCGGACGCGATCAGCGCCTCGCAGCACGCCGCCTCCGAAGCCAAGGCGGCGGTCAAGCTGGCCGACGAGGCGGAGAAGGACGCCAAGACCGCCAAGGGGCACGCCGACGAGGCGAACAAGGAGGCCGCCAAGGCCCTGGCCGCCTCGGCGAAGGCCGCGGGCTTCGCCCATGTCACCGCCCAGGCAGCCGTGGACGCCGGCAACGCCGCCGCCCAGGTCGCCAAGCCGGCCAACGACGCGATCCAGCTCGGCTCCCCGTACCTCACCACCGACTCGGCCGCGGGCCTGGTGGTGCTCACCGGCCAGGCGTCCAAGTCGATCGCCGAGCAGCAGAAGGCCGTCGCCGACGCCCACGCCAAGAACGCGAAGGCCGAGGCGTCCGCCGCCGAGAACCTCGCCGACCAGGCCAAGGGCGACGCGAAGGCCGCCTACCAGCACGCCGCCAAGGCCGCCGGCTACGCGGCGAACGCCCGCACATACGCCAAGGCAGCCCTCGGCTACGCGGCCGACGCCGCCAAGGCGGCCTCACAGGCATCGGCATCCCTGGCGCGCACGATCGAATACGACCGCAAGGCCACCCAGGACGCAGCCGCAGCGGACAAGGCAGCCGGGCGGGCCGAGGGCCACGCCAAGCAGGCCCGCGACTCCGCCGACCAGGCAGCCCTCGACGCATCCGCCGCCCGCACGGCGGCAGCACAGGCTGAGCAGGCCGCGAAGGACGCCCGCGCCGCTGCGCAGCGCGCCGACGCCGCCGCCACCGCGGCCGAGGAGGCGGCCAAGGACGCCCAGAAGTACGCCGAGTCCGCCCAGCGGGCGGCGGAGTCCGCCGAACGGAAGAAGGCCAACCAGCAGGTCGCTAGTGGCGCGGGAACAGGTATTGGCGGAACGTTCTACGTCGTAGACGAGGACAGCGTCAAGGTCGCTGACGCCAAACAGGACCACCCTTGTGAACTCCCGCCAGGGCTCGGCACGAGCTGCACTGTCACGTTCACGTACAAGTTCAACGCCACAGTCGACTTCTACGCGTGCCTCAACCCCGATGTCCCGGCTACCGCGTCCGGCTGCCCCGCATCGGACACGGTGTTCCTCGGCAGCCAGACCTTCGAGGGCTTGACCAAGAAGGTCACCCGCACCTTCACCCAGGCAGACATCCTCAAGGGCCTCATCGACACGTATCTCAAGATCGGGAAGGAACTGCTGGTCCAGGACTTCGTCGACTGCTGGCACGGCAGCGCTGGTGGCTGCGCCTGGGCCGCGTCCAACTTCATCCCCGGTAAAGCGATCGGGAAGGCCGTCGAGGCGATCCGCGCCCTCGACGCCGCCATGCACACAGGCGTGGGAGTCGCGGACGCCTTCAAGGCGCTGAAGAAGCTGGACGTGGACCCGGCGACTGTCGCCGACATCCAGCGGACGGTGAACGTGTACGAGGATCTTCGCACCTCGTGCACGGTCAACAGCTTCCCCGGCGACACCCAGGTGCTCATGGCGGACGGTACCCGTAAGGCGATCAGTGAGGTACGTCGGACCGAGAAGCTGCTGGCCGCCGACCCCACCACCGGTGACCTGCGCCCGGAGCCGGTGATCAGCACGTTCTGGCATGACACCGACCGTCTGGTGGAGATCAGTGTGACCGGGGGCGGTCGTATCTCCAGTACGGCGGGGCACCGCTTCTTCGTCGTCGATCGCGGCTGGACCGTGGTGCCCGACCTACGTGTGGGCGACAGGCTGCGGACGCAGGATGGGACGGTCCGGGCCGTGACCGCACTGCGGGACCGACGTGGTCTGACGGACCAGCGGGTCTACGACCTGACTGTCGACGATCTGCATACCTTCTACGTCCTGGCAGGTGACTCTCCGGTCCTGGTCCACAACTGCAGCGACCTCGTCGCCGACGCGCAGAGATTTCCCGGACAGGCTCACGTCCTCGACGAGCACGTGAATCCAACGGAGGCGGAAGCGTTCAGGCTGGCTGCGCAGAAGGGGGCGCCGAACAGCGTGTTCGTCGACTTGCAGACGGCGCAGCAGGTCGTGGACTACGCCCTCGCGAGCAAGGCTGGAGAGATCGCCAAGTGGCTTCGCGGGGCTGATCAGCAGAAGAAGCTGACCGGGACCTTCGGGGCGAGTAACTCCCTTGGCTGGGTGGCCCACACGGACGGTAGAACGATCACTCAAGCCTCAAACCAGTACACAATCATCCTGAAACGTGCTAGAGGGCATAAGTTCGGATACTACGTCTACACCGCGTTCCCAGGGGGTTGACGGGTGATGGAGCGGTTTACGGAGTTCACGTTCGGCGTCTCCTGGGTCACGGACTTCTTCCACCAGGACTGGTCGCTGGACGCCTCGACGGCAGCCGAAGCGGTGGCCGATCAGTTCGTGGAGGAACTTGAGCCGACGGCGGTTCTGCTGGTGCGCAAGGACGCCCAGCTCCTCCTCGACAATCTCACCTCTGCCCAGATCGAGATGCTGTGGATGGGATGCCTGGAACGGGGGCATTCCTTTTTCCCACGCCGCGTCGCAGACGGTGCCGAGTGGATGCGGCAGGTGATCAAGGTGTGCAATGCGTGGCTGTCCCGCCACACGGACACCCCAGTGCTTCCGGACGCCGACCGGTACGAGGGCGGAGAGCTGGCCGATCAAGTTCTGGCCGAGGTAGAGGAGTTCAGGAGCGTCATCGGCCCGGAGAGTGGGGATGCGCTCGCTGAGTGCGCTCACCGCTGTACGCCCGATCTGGCCTTCCGCCTCTTCCTCAAGGCTTTGCCCACGAAGTACTTCACACCGCCGGACCGGTACTTTCATCTGACCCGTGAGCAGTATGCGAGGTTGGAGGCGCTGGGGAAGGCGTTCCACTACGGGGAATACGTCGTGAGCGACATCAAGTACCTCGTAGCCACGTAGGCCGGCGCACCGTCGGCCTGTCCACGGCCCTCACCCTTTTGCCAGGGGTGGGGGCCGCAGTCGTTGTGCGATTGCTCGCAAGGAGGTGGGGCGTTGAGACGAGTCGCGACGAGGGTGTGCGCACGCATCGCAAGCTGACCGTGCGCACCGCCCTGAGTGTCCGTGCGGATGTCTCCCCGGCGGCGATGGCCAGGCTGACGCCGTCGTTCCGCCAGGACGGTGGGACGGTGACCGCGGGCAACGCCTCGCCGCTGAAGGGAACTGCGAACCGGGGCAGGCATGGGGACAGGTGCCTGTCGGCCTCCCTTTGACGCTGGCCTCCCGAACCCCACCACGAGCCCAACAGCACGGGCAGGGTCGGGCAGTGTGTCAGGTCAGTCGAACTCCCGGCGGGCCGAGACGAGTTGCTGCCCTTCTTTACCTCCCTGGCGGATCAACACGGCAGCCATGGTGTGCAGTTCGTTTCAGGAATGCGGCCTGCCGACCGCAGCGGCGTCGGGGACGCTCGCCACCGACACGGACGCGGCCTGTGCGGACTCACCCGCCCCGGCGAGGGCATGGGCGAGGCAGGCGCGAAAGCTATCGCGTGGATCTTCGAATCGCTGCTACGTCTGCTGCTGCCGGCTCGGGGCCGTCACCGGTTCCCCGAGCCGCCATCAACCGCGCGGTCGTGGATGCGCAGACGGTCTACCTGCCGCGTGTGCCCGCGTTACGAGGTGAGGACATCGGACTTGTCTGCCCCTACCTCGTCGCGCACGAGCGACGACAGGAGGAACGGGAGACAACGGGCACGATGACGCGCGCTGGCACTCGCGAAGTTCGGCATCGACATCGGCCCGTTCCGGAGTTACGGCTTGGAGGTGACGGCCTGATGAGCTACGACCGCGACGCAGTCCCCGACCTCACCCCGAGCTTGAGATTCTTGCCGTGGGAGACCGACACGGGCAAGCCGTGCTTCTTGTCCACGAACGGCACGCCTGGCCTACTGGCCCGCATCGCGAACGAGATACGCGCATGTGCACGCGCCTGGCACCTCCTGTCTCCGGGTGAGGAGGGCGTGGCATGGGAATCGTGGAAGAGCTGGCAGACCGCTGGGGTCACTACTCCCCAGGGACGCCCGGCCTCGGCGGGAAGCTGGTCTGGCGTGAGCTGGGCGGCGGATGACGCGTGGGGCGGAACGGAGGTCAGGCCGTTTAGTCTGCGGTCAGACCGTTCAGTAGGAGCTGAGTGAAGCTCCGGGCCCATTCCGTGTCGACGGCCTCGGAGCTCACCACAGCCCGGTGCACCACCGCTCCAGCGATCACGTCGAAGATCAAGTCCGCTGTGCGGGCCGCGGCCTCGCGGTCACTCTCCGTCGGTAGCTCCCCGCGACTCTGGGCGCGGGTGCGCCCTTCCACCACGAGCCGCTTCTGGCGGTCGACGATCGACTCGCGGATGCGCTCGCGCAGGGCGTCGTCCCTCGTCGACTCCGCGACCACCGCCATCAGGCCGCTCTTCGCCTCCGGGCGGGCCAGGATCGCCGCGAACTGGAGCACGACGCCCTCGATGTCGGCGGCGAGGGTGCCCCGGTCGGGCAGCCGCAGTTCGTCGAAGAGCTCGGCGACCGCGTCGACGACCAGCTCGTTCTTGCCGGACCAGCGACGGTAGAGCGTCGTCTTTGCAACCCCGGCGCGGGTGGCCACGTCTCCCAGGGTGAGCTTGGACCACCCCAGTTCGACCAGCGCCTCCCGCGTCGCCGCCAGGATCGCGGCGTCCGCGGTGGCGCTGCGGGGGCGTCCGGGGCGGGAGGCGGCCGTGCGGCTCTGCATGCCCTGACCATATCCGGGCGGGGGCGGGTGCGGTCGTGAGGGAGAACACGGATGGGTGGTGTTCCCGGCGCCCTGCCATTACGCTACGACTCGTAGCGAAAGCGAGGACCACAGGTGTCGGGTGGGGACCCGGCGCTGGCGGCACCACCCAGCCGGGACCGGGTTTCGGGCCAGTTTTCACACACGCGCGCCGAACGGGGGAGGATAGACGCATGCAGCCACGGAACATGTCCATGAGCGGGGTCGTCGACCTCGCCGCGGTGAAGGCGGCCCAGGAGGCCAAGGCGAAGGCGGAGCAGGCGCGTGCCCAAACGGCCCGGGAGGGCGGGGCGGGGGCGATCTCCCCGGCCGACCTCGTCATCGACGTCGACGAGGCGGGGTTCGAGACCGACGTCCTCCAGCGGTCCGCCGAAGTACCCGTCGTCATCGACTTCTGGGCCGAGTGGTGTCAGCCCTGCAAGCAGCTGAGCCCGGTCCTGGAGCGGCTGGCCGTCGAGTACAACGGCCGCTTCCTGCTCGCCAAGATCGACGTCGACGCCAACCAGATGCTGATGCAGCAGTTCGGCATTCAGGGGATCCCCGCGGTGTTCGCGGTCGTCGCGGGGCAGGCGCTGCCGCTCTTCCAGGGGGCCGCGGGCGAGGAGCAGATCCGGCAGACCCTGGACCAGCTGGTGCAGGTCGCCGAGCAGCGCTTCGGTCTGACCGGCCTCGTCGTCGACCCCGACGCCGATCCGGGCGATGCCCAGGCGGCCCCCGAGCGGCCGGCCGGTCCGCACGACGGGCTCCTCGAGGCCGCCGTGCAGGCGCTGGACTCGGGTGACCTGGGCGGTGCCGTCCAGGCGTACCGGAACGTACTGAACGAGGATCCGGGCAACGAGGAGGCCAAGCTGGGGCTCGCCCAGGCCGAGTTGCTCCAGCGGGTGCAGGGCGTCGACCCGCAGCAGGTGCGCAAGGACGCGGCCGAGAAGCCGGCCGACGTGCAGGCGCAGATCGCCGCCGCCGACCTGGATCTGGTGGGCGGCCACGTCGAGGACGCCTTCGGCCGCCTCATCGAGACCGTGGGGCGTACGGTGGGTGACGACAAGGACACCGCACGGATGCGGCTGCTGGAGCTGTTCGAGGTCGTCGGACCCGAGGATCCCCGCGTGATCGCGGCGCGCAGGGCCCTGGCTCGCGCCCTGTTCTGACCAGTCATTAAACACGCGGGCATGTGATGCCCGCGTGAAAAGTTTGCCGAAAGAAGGTCACCGCGGCCGCGCTTTACCGAAACTTGGTAATCGCGGCCGCTGTTACTGCGAGTAAGTCGCAGGCGCTGATCTGTCGGATTCTGTCCATCGATCAACAGCTTTGTGCCGCCGTTCGGCACCACCCTGTGTCGCCGACCGAGACCGATGGGTCGTGGTTCGGTTATCCGGCCGTTACTAGCGAGTAATGATGCCCCTTGTGCGGGCGGCGAGAATGCACCACGATCGGCCACGCTCGGTCCAATCCCGTACCCCGGCAGCCGGTTGGGGCGCGGGACGTCCTGGGTCCCCACCGAGCAGAGCCGGCGGCAGTGGCGCCGGCTCTTGGACAGGGGGGTCTTCGCCCACTCGGCGAAGCCTGTCCAGCAGGGTTGTGCGTGATGCGTGTCAGGCGCGACCAGTGGTTGTCGCTCGGGGGTGATCGCCGGTGATTCGGGCGCGAGTTGCGCCGCCGAGTGCAGGCGCTCTCCTTCCCGAGGACGTAGCACTTCTCCCATCCCTGCCCGGCTGAGCCGCGATTCGGGGCGAGTCAGGGCAGGAGATGTACGTCCGAGAAGGAGGAAATATGGAGTCCCAGGTGCGTGGCGGGACCAGATGGAAGCGGTTCGCTGTGGTGATGGTGCCCAGCGTCGCCGCCGCGGCATGTGTGGGTGTCGGGCTGGCGCAGGGTGCGCTGGCCGCGTCGTTCAGCGTTTCCGGCCAGCAGTTCAAAGTGTCGGCCGATCACCTTGAAGGCACGGGCTTCGCCCAGTACGGCGGGGTCGACACCGTTTACGAGACGGTCGAGGGCAAGAAGCAGAAGAAAGTGCCGGTCGCGATCTCGTCGTTTAAGGACGCGGAGATCACCAACATGTGCCAGTCGGTCGCGACGCCGATCCCTGGCATGGGCACCATCTATCTCCGCCTCGAGGCGGGGAAGAGCAAGCCGGTCACAGCGCACAACCTCTACATCGACGTCGCCCAGCTCGACGCCAATGCGACGTTCGAGGACATCGACATCGGCGTCGCGGTCAGGGACAAGTCCCACGGCCCCCGCGTGAAGCCGGGCGAGAGCGTACTGCCGGGTGGCTTTGCCCAGCAGGCCAAGAAGGCAACGCTCACCAGGGTCGAGCAGACGGCGTGGGCCACCACGGCCGGCACGTTCACGCTCAACGGCCTGTCGATGCGTCTCGGCACGGAAGAGAAGATGGAGTGCTTCTGACGGCCTCCATGTCACGGGCACCACAGGGGCGGCTGAGCTACCCCTGAGGGGCGGGGAAGCCACGGTTTCCCCGCCCCGCGGGCCCGCCCGGCCATCCGCCGGACACCTTCACAGACTCACACTTCCGGCTACTGAACGCCTACTTCCGAGCCGGTACGTACCTCCACCGGACCGAGGGAGCTGTTTTCCATGAGTGCCGAGACTCCGGTCCAGAGCGCCGGGACCTTCACCCGGCTGCGCCGGCGATTCCGTGACTGGCGGGGCGCCCGGCCGTTCTGGGCAGGTCTGTTGACCATCCTCGGCGGGGTGCCGATCGCCTACTTCCCCTATGCCACCCTCAAGCTGGGGACCATGTCGCTCACCATGGCGACAACCGCGGGGGCCGGCTCCCTCATCATCGGGGTCCTGCTGGTCACGCTGGGTCTGACCATGTGGTTCCAGCAGGCCACGCGCGTCTTCGCCGGTGTCGCGTCGATCATCCTCGCCCTGGTGTCGCTGGTGGTCTCCAACATCGGCGGTTTCCTCATCGGCTTTCTGCTGGCGCTGCTCGGCGGCGCGCTCGCCGTCTCCTGGGCGCCGGGCAGGGCCGGGTCCGCAGGGGGCGGGCAGCCGCCGGCCGGCCAGGGGCCGGCGGGAGAGGGTGCCGTGGAAACCGCCCCAGAGCGCGTCGCCGGTGAGCCGGGCCCGCCGCACACTCCTTACGAGACCGGCGACGGCGGCCCGGCGAACGACGTCCGGCCCGAAGCCCACAACGGGGGGTACCGTGTCGGCTGACGCCCGCGACCAGTTGCCCGAGGCCCCGGCACGGGCGAGAACCGGGCCTCGTCACGCGGCCCCCAAGAAGCCGCTGTTCACCCGGTTCCAGATGCCCGCCGGTAAGGCGATAGCCATGGCGGCGATGCCCACGGCGGTCCTCATGGGCATGGGATTCACCCCGACACTCGCCCTCGCCGACGACCAGCCGCCGACCTCGAACAGCCTGAAGGCCGACGAGTACAAGGACTGCGTCGCGGCGCTGGAGGGCGACAAGGACAAGGATGGCGCCTCCCCCTCGTCCTCGCCGAGCGGCGGCGAGGACGACGGCAAGAAGGACGAGAACACGTCCGAGCCCACTCCCTCGGCGCCCGCGGGCGGCTCGGACGCGGACAAGGACCCTGCGGACTCGTCCGGTTCGTCGGATTCAGGTTCCGACGACACGGGTGGCAAGACCGAGCCCACGCCGACTCCTTCGCCCTCCTCGGGCACGTCGGGCGAGGATGACGCGGCCACGCCGTCCCCCTCGCCGTCCGAGAGCGGCGGCAACCTGCTGGAGGACATCGGCGACGCCATCGGCGGCATCTTCACGGGCGGCAAGTCCACCGAGAGCCCGAGCGCCACGCCGTCCGCGTCCGCCTCGCCGTCCGGGGACACGGACGGGTCGCAGGACACGAGCAAGGACGAGGCGTCCGACACCGCCAAGGAGACCACCGACAAGGTCACCGACACGGCGAAGGACGCCGTGAAGGACACGGCGGGCGCGGCGTCGAAGGCTGCCGAGGACACCACCGAGGCCGCCGAGAAGGCGGCTGAGAAGGCGGCCGAGGACGTGGCCGAGGAGGCCACCGCCTCTCCCAGCCCGTCCGCGAGCCCCTCCGTGGACCCCGAGGACTGCCCGGCCGCCACGGACGCCGAGGGCGGTGTCGACAACGAGATCCTGGTCCCGGACGACCCCTGGTACCTGGAAGCCAGCTCCCTGACCCTGAAGGGCGCCGACTACCAGGGCATCGTCGAGGTGAAGACGGCGAGCGGCGCCACCAAGAAGGTCCTGAAGTACGTCATCAACGACGGCACCGACATCGGGGACCTGCACCAGCTCGTCAAGGACAAGCAGTCCGGCAAGACCCACCACGTCCAGGCGGCGAAGGGGTCGACGTCCACGATCACCGACGGCAAGACGGTGATGTACACGGAGAGCATCTCCGGCAACCTGCTCGGGCTGATCCCGGTCACGTTCGACCCGGAGCACCCGCCGCCCCTGAACATCCCGCTCATCCACTTCACCAAGGTGAAGGTCACCCAGGCCGGTCAGTTCGGCGGCACGCTGACCGTGCCGGGGCTGAGCCAGTACGTGACCGACTGACGTTCCCGCCGGATCGAGGGCGCCTCCTGGCCACAGGGGGCGCCCTCACCGCTGCCGTATCGGGGGATCGGGGATGATCGAGGCATGACCATCGTGGACGTGCTGACGGAATTCGCCGAGTCCGGCGGAATCGGCGTACTCAAACCGGGGGCGTCCCTCGCTGACGTGTCCGAGCGGCTGGGGCCGCCTCAGGACGGGGAGTACTTCCCGGCCCGGCGGCGGAAGAGGGGCGAGCCGCGCAACGTGCGCTACGGCGACGTACGTATCGAGGTCTGCTGCGACACGCTTCAAGCCGTGGCACTGAGCACCGGGACCGGGGCCGTCGACCTTCCGAGCGGCGTACCGGGCGAGACGAAGGAGCTGCCCTCAACCGTGAGCGCCGCGCAGCTTCGTGAGGCGTTCACCACGGCGGGGATAGGTGCCGAGGAGGGACTCTGGCCCGAGCCGGCCGACCAGCTCACCCTGGTGGTGCCCCACCCCCCGGCGGACGTGCACTTCACCTTCCGCCGGACCGACGCCGACGTGTCCGGGGACAGCGGCACGGTCCTGCACAGCGCGATCGCCCGGAACCCCCACCACGTCTGCGGCTGAGACAAGAGGCGAGGGCCGGCCCGCATCGGGGACCGGCCCCTGTCAGCTCCGCGTCGGTGCCTACCCGACACCCTTCTGGCGGCTGATCTCCTTCAAGGCGTCGATCAGGAACTTCAGTTTCGGCGCGAAGTTGGTCTTGCAGCCCCACCTCAGCGGCTTGGGCTTCTGACCTGGCTCCAGCTTCTCGTTGTACCGCTGGTTCGCGGCGTCCTGGTTGAAGATGCGCATCGCGTCCGTCGACTTGGCGATCAGGTCCTCGCGCAGCCGGTCGTCATCGATGAGCGTCTGTACGACGGCGCGGATCTCGTCGGCGGTGGCCGATCCCGCCTTGACGTCGATGGCGTAGCCCATGATGCCGCCCTTGACGTTGGTGGTCTGCAGCCCCACCTCGCGCCCGTTCTTCAGATTGACGTGCGCACCGCGCTTGGTGCACCAGTCACCGTCGATCGGCGAGATGTGGTCGATCCCGCAGAACCGCTTCTTGCCCCCCGCCGCCTTGGCGGCGGCGAGCCCCTTGGCCTTGGACGCGCCGGCAGCGCCGCTGAACAGATCTGCGGCGTCCGGCACGCACTCGCCGAGCTGGCCCTTGCGGTACCTCTCAATGATGTCCTTCAGCCGGGCGAGGGTCTTCTTGCCCCACGCGGCCTTGTCGAAGAACTCGGAGATACCGCTGGCGACTCGGACGATCGCCTTGCCGACGGCGGGGAGTTTGCCCACGACCAGTGCGAGGGACGCCACGTCGACGAAGGACCACAGGCAGCTTTCGATGTCGTCCTCACCGAAGCAGCGCTTGACGTTGTTGACGCCGAGCACCTCCAGCAGGATCTCGCCGCCGTTGGCCTTCACCCAGTCGATCACGCTCAGCGAGACGGCCGCCCGAGCGGCGCGGTAGTCGTCGACGCACTGCTGGCCGCACTGGGCCAGCAGGACAGCCTCGTCGTCGGCACTCAGAGGCGGACCCGGATTCCCCTCGTGCACACCGGTGTCACCCGCCTCCATCGCTGCCCGGCGTTGCTGTTCGAGCCGCTTGCGCTCCTCCTGTTCGGCGCGATCGGCAGCCTGGTCGGCCTCCTTCGCGGCGCCGTCGGCGTTCTTGGCGGCCGACTCGGCCGCCGTGGCGTCCTGCTCCGCCTTGGTGGCGGTGCTGCGGGCGCTCGCCGCGTCCTTCTCCGCCGCTGTGGCGGCCGAGCGGGCACTGGTGGCGTCCTTCTCCGCCTCGTCGGCCTCACGGTCCGCTGCGACGGCCTCCGACTCCGCCTCGTTCGCGGCCATTCCGGCGTAGAGGGCGTCCGTACCGGCCTGCTGGTCGTACTTCTGGGCTTTCGCGTCGGCCTTCTTCGCCGCTTCCGCGGCTGTGGCGGCCTCGGCCGCGGAGGCACGCGCGGCAGCCACCGAGGCCGCTGCCTTCGCCGCGTCGTCGGCCGCCGCGGCGGCGGCCTCGGCGGCCAGCTTGGCGTCGCCCTTCGCCTTCTCGGCGAGGGACTTGGCCTTCTTGGCGGCCCGGGCCGCCTCATCGGCCTTGGCCTTGGCGGCGGCGGCCTGGCGCTCCGCGATCGGCTTGGATGTCTGCCCCACGAGGACCGCGAATGCGGCGGAGACATCGGTCTCCTTGTACGGAGTGCCCGCGGCGATGGCCTCGTTGGCGGGCTTGATCACCTCGGCGGCCGAGTCGCGGGCGGCGGTGGCCGCCTCACCCGCCGCGAAGGCGTGACCGGCCGCGGTGGCGGCCCACGAGGCCGTCTTGGCGGCTTCGGCTTTCGCGGCCGTGGCCTCCTTGCGTGCCGTGACCGCCGCGGCGGCGGCCTTCTTGCCCTCGGCCTTGGCGTCGTCGGCGTTCTTCTTGGCCGCGGTCGCGGCGTCGATCGCCTCTGCTGCGGCGGCGTGTGCCGTGGCGGCCGCGGCGCGCGTGGTCTCGTAGGCGGACCACGCGCTGTCGGCCGCCGCGCGGGAACGCGACGCGGCGGCGTCGGCGCGTGTGGCGGCGGCCCGGGCCTTCACGGCGGCCTCGCTCGCCTCATTGGCCGCGGCCCGCGCGTCACGTGCCTCGTTGGTCGCCTCGGTGGCGGCGGAACGGGCTTCCGTCGCGGCTGCACGAGCCTCGCCCGCGGCAGCGGAACCCTTGGCCGCTTCGGCGGCGGTCTCCAAGGCTGCCGCCCTGGACTTGGCGGCGTTCCGCTTCCGTTCGGCCGCGACGGCCAGGTCTCGGGCCAGGTACGCCTGCGCCTCGGCCTCCTCGGCCTCCTCACGCTTGGCCGCGGCGGTGCTGCCCGCCGTCTCCGCGGTGCCGCGCGCCCGGGAGGCGGCATCCCGGTCCGCCTGCGCCTGCTGTTCGGCGTCCTTCGCCTTGGCCCGCTCAGCCGCCGCGTTGGCCCGCTCCCGCTTGGCGTTGTCGCGTTCCTTCTCGGCCTTGGCCCGTTCCGTCGCTGCCCTCGCAGCGCCTGCCTTCGCCCTCTTCTCAGCCGCCTCCGCCGTCGCCTGCGCGTTCTTCGCCTTCGTGGCGTTGGCCGCGGCCTCCTTGGCCAGCGCGTCCGCGGACACCCGGGCCGCCTTCGCCTGGGCGGCCGCCTCCTGCGCGGCGATGCGCCGGAACTCGGTGTTGATGGCGTGGGCCTGTGTCTTGGACAGCGCGAACAGCGCCTTGCTGTCGGCCACCGTCGCCTTCGCGGCGTTCACCGCGGTCTGGGTGGCCTTCGCCGCCGCCTGGGCCGCGGAGTACGAGGCCTTGGCGACCTGCACCGACTGCTGCGCGTACAGCAGTCCCCGGCCGCGGGGCGTCTTGGCGGCGTCGGCGATGGCGTAGGCGTCGTTCTGCGCGGTGCCGGCCCGCTCCGAGGCCGCCATGGCGCTGGCCACGGCCTTGTTGGCCAGGGCCAGTTGCTCGGCGGTTCTCTTCCGCGCGTTGGCGAGGTCCGTCTTGGCCTGGGTGAAGACCGCCGCCTTGGGCCGGTGGATGTTGTCCTTGGGCTGGCCCGCCCAGTACTTCTGCCAGAGCAGGATCTGCTCGGCCAGCCACGCCTGGCCGATGGACTCGATCATTGCCTCGGTGGCCTTGCGGGCCTCCGCCGATGCGGTCGCTTCAGCGGCCATGATGGTGGCCCGGGGCTTGGCCTGGGCGGCGTACTCCTGCTCCCACTCCTGGTGGGCCGTCAGAACAACAGGAGAGAGGATTTGCCGAGCGTCGACGGGGTTCCCGCTGTCGCAGCCGCTCCAGGCGACTTTGAGTGCCTCGACCTCCATGCGGTACTCGGTGGAGCCCTCCTCCAGTGGCGCGGTGACGAAGCCACCGTTCCGGAGGAAGGATGCGACGTCACTGGCTGTGGTCGAGTTGTAGGGGCCTCGGACATCGCTGTCCGCGAAGATCGTGCTGGCGGCGAAATCGTTCCAGCTGTCCTGGCCCTCGATCTCTGCGGCGATTTTCCTTGCTTGGTTGACTGACGCCTTGGTGGGGACGCTGCGGCCGTCCTGCCCGAGCAGGCCCCAGAGGTCCTGCTGCGTGCGGAAAGTGAAGGCCAGGACTTCAGCGTCGAACTCCGGGGCGTGGAAGTTGGTGCCCGAGTTCCAGCCGGTCTGCGCGTAGATCTTGTTGGCGGCCTCCCAACTCTCCTTGCGCGCCTGGGACTGGTCTCCGTATCGGGAGGCGCCCTCTTTGTCTTTGAGTCGGGCATCGCCGAGGGTGCCCATACCCCAGAGAACGCCGTCAGTGGCGGCTGCAAGGCCGGCATCGGTGCCGTTCAGGGCCTTCGAGGCCGCTGCCTTCATGGCGGGGCCGCCGACGTGCAGCGCCACGCCGGCGATGCATCTGTTAGTCCGAGTCTGTTGGCCAAGGCTGATCCTGTACATGCCGTCATCCGGGTCCCCGGCCGGCGGATCGTCGGCCCGGGCGGGTGCCGCGTACACCAGCCCCGTCAGTACGGCGGAGGCCGCCACCAGTGCGGTGCCGGCTAAGCCCCTTGAGCGCAGGGCTCTTCGCATGTCGTCGCCTGTCTGCTGGTCGAATGGTGAGGCCAGGAAGAGGGCAGGCGGACACGGCTGCGCGGCAGCCGTGGTGGGTCGTTGACGGATGACACTCGTCGAAAGAGATGTGTGCGCTGGTCAGGCGCACTCCCCCCGCAGTCCCTCCCCGAGAGCGTCACAAGATTTTCACAGTTGTTCGATTTTCGGTAGGGGTTTTGTCCGGTGGCGAACGCGACTGAGGGCGTCCCCTGTCGCGGCGGTTTCCAGGGGACGCCCTCAGTCGCGTGCTAAGACCTTCGTGGGTCAGCCCTTGGTGCCGCCCAGGTGGTGGACCCGCACCATGTTGGTGGTGCCGGGGACACCGGGGGGCGAGCCGGCGGTGATGATCATGGTGTCGCCCGCGTTGAAGCGGTTGAGCTTGACCAGCTCCTGCTCCACCAGGTCGACCATCTCGTCGGTGCTGTTCACGAACGGCACCACGTACGGCTCCACGCCCCAGCTCAGCGCCATCTGGTTGCGGGTGCCCTCGTCGGTGGTGAAGGCGATGATCGGCTGCTGCGCGCGGTAGCGCGACAGGCGGCGGGCGGTGTCGCCGGACTGGGTGAAGGCCACCAGACCCCGGCCGCCGAGGAAGTCGGCGATCTCGCAGGCCGCCCGGGCCACCGAACCGCCCTGCGTCCGCGGCTTCTTGCCCGGGACGAGCGGCTGCAGGCCCTTGGACATCAGCTCCTGCTCGGCCGCGGTGACGATCTTCGACATCGTCTTGACCGTCTCGATCGGGTACGCGCCCACGCTCGACTCGGCGGACAGCATGACCGCGTCGGCACCGTCCAGGATCGCGTTGGCCACGTCGGAGGCCTCGGCGCGGGTCGGGCGGGAGTTGGTGATCATCGACTCCATCATCTGGGTCGCCACGATCACCGGCTTGGCGTTGCGCCGGCACAGCTCGATCAGGCGCTTCTGCACCATGGGGACCTTCTCGAGCGGGTACTCGACGGCGAGGTCACCACGGGCGACCATCACGCCGTCGAACGCCATCACGACGTCCTCCATGTTCTGCACCGCCTGCGGCTTCTCCACCTTGGCGATGACCGGGACGCGGCGGCCTTCCTCGTCCATGACGCGGTGCACGTCCTGGACGTCCTTGGCGTCGCGGACGAAGGACAGCGCGACCAGGTCGCAGCCCATGCGGAGGGCGAAGCGGAGGTCGTCGATGTCCTTCTCGGACAGGGCGGGCACGTTGACGGCCGCGCCGGGGAGGTTGATGCCCTTGTGGTCGGAGATGACGCCGCCCTCGATGACGATCGTCCTCACCCGGTGGCCCTCGACCTCGGTGACCTTCAGCTCGACGTTGCCGTCGTTGATGAGGATCTGGTCGCCGTGGGAGACGTCGCCGGGCAGGCCCTTGTAGGTCGTCCCGCAGATCGTCTTGTCACCCGGGACGTCCTCGGTGGTGATGGTGAACTCGTCACCGCGCACCAGCTCCACGGGCCCCTCGGCGAAGGTCTCCAGGCGGATCTTCGGGCCTTGCAGGTCGGCGAGGACACCGATGGCCCGGCCGGTCTCCTTGGCGGCGGCCCGGACCCGGTCGTACCGGCCCTGGTGCTCGGCGTGCGAGCCGTGGCTGAAGTTGAAGCGGGCCACGTTCATGCCGGCTTCGATCAACGCGACAAGCTGATCGTGGGAGTCGACCGCGGGGCCGAGAGTGCAGACGATTTTCGAACGGCGCATGGGGGCGATCCTATCGGTTTGTTTCGCAACGGAATATTCCGTCTGGCGGAAAATACAAAAGGGCGGGATGCCGCTCAGGTGTGATTCCCCGAACCAATTACCAGCGCGTAGGTCTGTGTCGCGATCTCCAATTCCTCGTCAGTAGGTACCACCGCCACCGCGACCCGGGCGCCCTCGGGCGAGATCAGCCGCGCCTCGTCGCCGCGCACGGCGTTGCGCTCGCCGTCCACCGCCAGGCCCAGCTCCTCCAGACCCGCCAGGGCGGCCTCCCGCACCGGCGCCGCGTTCTCACCGACACCGGCGGTGAAGGCCACCGCGTCCACCCGTCCGAGCACGGCGTAGTAGGCGCCGATGTACTTCTTCAGCCGGTGAATGTAGATGTCGAACGCCAGCTCCGCCTGCTCGTCACCCGCGTCGACACGGCGGCGGATCTCCCTCATGTCGTTGTCGCCGCACAGGCCGATCAGACCGCTCTTCTTGTTGAGGAGAGTGTCGATCTCGTCGGCGGACATTCCACCAACACGCATCAAATGGAAGATGACGGCCGGGTCCATGTCTCCGGAGCGCGTACCCATCACGAGCCCCTCCAAAGGCGTCAGCCCCATGGAGGTGTCCACGCAGCGACCGCCCCTGACGGCCGAGGCCGACGCCCCGTTGCCCAGGTGCAGCACGATCACGTTCGTCTCGGAGGGGTCCTTGCCGAGCAGTTCGGCGGTGGCGCGGGAGACGTAGGCGTGCGAGGTGCCGTGGAAGCCGTAGCGGCGGATGCGGTGCGCGTCGGCCGTCTGCGCGTCGATCGCGTAGCGGGCGGCCGACTCCGGCATCGTCGTGTGGAAGGCGGTGTCGAACACGGCGACCTGCGGCAGGTCGGGCCGCAGCGCCCGGGCCGTGCGGATCCCGGTGAGGTTGGCCGGGTTGTGCAGCGGGGCCACCGGGATGAGCCGCTCGATCTCGGCGAGTACGGCGTCGTCGATCACGGTGGGCTCGGTGAAGGACTTGCCGCCGTGCACCACCCGGTGCCCGATCGCGGCCAGTTCGGGCGAGTCCAGCCCGAGGCCGTCCTTGGCGAGCTCCTCGGCGACGGCCTTCAGGGCGGCGTCGTGGTCGGCGATCGCCCCGCCGCGCTCCCGGCTCCCGCCGCCGGCCGGGGTGTGCTTCAGCCGGGAGGACTGCTCGCCGATGCGCTCGACCAGGCCCACCGCCAGCCGGCTGCTGTCGCGCATGTCGAGCAGCTGGTACTTCACCGACGAGGAACCGGAGTTGAGGACGAGGACACGGGTGGGGCTCACTGGGCGGTCGCCTTCGCGCTCGGGGACGGGGCGGGGGACTGGGCCTGGATCGCCGTGATGGCGACGGTGTTGACGATGTCCGAGACCATGGCGCCCCGGGACAGGTCGTTGACCGGCTTGCGCAGGCCCTGGAGCACCGGGCCGACGGCGATCGCGCCGGCCGAGCGCTGCACGGCCTTGTAGGTGTTGTTGCCGGTGTTCAGGTCGGGGAAGATCAGCACGCTCGCCTGCCCGGCGACCTCGGAGCCGGGCAGCTTGGTCGCCGCGACGGACGGCTCCACGGCGGCGTCGTACTGGATCGGGCCCTCGATCTTCAGGTCGGGCCGGCGCGTGCGGACGAGCTCGGTGGCCTCGCGCACCTTGTCGACGTCGGCGCCGGAGCCGGAGGTGCCGGTGGAGTACGACAGCATCGCGATCCGCGGCTCCACGCCGAACTGCTCGGCCGTGGTGGCCGACTGGATGGCGATGTCGGCGAGCTGCTGGGCGTTCGGGTCCGGGTTGATCGCGCAGTCGCCGTAGACGAGGACCTTGTCGGCCAGGCACATGAAGAACACCGACGAGACGATGTCGGTATCCGGCTTCGTCTTGATGATCTCGAAGGCCGGGCGGATGGTCGCGGCCGTGGAGTGCACCGACCCGGAGACCATGCCGTCGGCGAGGCCGTCCCGGACCATCAGCGTGCCGAAGTAGTTCACGTCGGAGACGACGTCGTAGGCCAGCTCGACGGTGACGCCCCGGTGGGCGCGCAGGGCGGCGTACTTCTCGGCGAAGGCGTCCCGCAGGTCGGACGTGGCCGGGTCGATCAGCTGGGACTCGCCGAGGTCCACCCCGAGGTCGGCGGCCTTCTTGCGGATCTGGTCGACCGGGCCGAGCAGGGTCAGCTCGCACACGCCCCGGCGCAGCAGCACCTCGGCGGCGTGCAGCACACGCTCCTCGGTGCCCTCGGGCAGCACCACGCGGCGCAGGTCGGAGCGGGCCTGCTCCAGCAGCTTGTGCTCGAACATCATCGGCGTGACGCGGTCGTTGCTCGGCGCGGAGACGCGGCGGGCCAGGTCGCCGGTGTCGGCGTACCGCTCGAACAGGCCGAGCGCCCGCTCCGCCTTGCGCGGCGTGGCCGCGTTGAGCTTGCCCTCCAGGGAGAACAGCTGCTCGGCGGTGGGGAAGCTGGTGCCCGCCACCGACAGTACCGGGGTGCCGGGCGCGAGGCGGTCGGCGAGCGTGAGGATGTCGGTGCCGGGCACCTCGTCCAGGGTGAGGAGCAGGCCCGCGATCGGCGGGGTGCCGGCGCTGTGCGCGGCGAGCGCCCCGACGACCAGGTCGGCCCGGTCGCCCGGGGTGATGACGAGGCAGCCCGGGGTCAGGGCGCCCAGGAAGGTCGGCAGCATCGCGCCGCCGAAGACAAAACCGAGCACGTCCCGGGCGAGCCCGGAGTCGTCGCCGAGCACCACCCGGGCGCCGAGCGTGTGGCTGATCTGCGAGACGGTCGGGGCGGACAGCGCGGGCTCGTCGGGCAGGACGTAACAGGGCACGGGGAGCCGGGAGTCGAGCTGGCCGGCGATCTCGTCGCGGTCCTCGCGGGCGACCCGGTTGGTGACCATGGCCAGGACGTCGCAGCCGAGGGTGTCGTAGGCGCGGTAGGCGTTGCGCGTCTCGGCGAGCACGGACTCGACGGGCTGCTCGCGTCCGCCGACGACCGGGATCACGGATGCGCCGAACTCGTTCGCCAGCCGGGCGTTGAGCGACAGCTCGTCCGGCAGCTGGGTGTGGGCGTAGTCGGTGCCGAGGACCAGGACCACGTCGAAGTCGCGGGCGACCAGGTGGAAGCGGTCGACGAGCGTGGACACGAGCTCGTCCGTGCCGGCCTCGGCCTGGAGGGCGGACGCCTCGTGGTAGTCCATGCCGTAGACGGTGGCCGGGTCCTGGGTGAGCCGGTAGCGGGCGCGCAGCAGCTCGAAGAGGCGGTCGGGCCCGTCATGGACCAGGGGACGGAAGACGCCCACCCGGTCGACCTGCCGGGTGAGGAGCTCCATGACCCCCAGTTCGACGACCTGGCGGCCGTCGCCGCGGTCGATGCCGGTCACGTACACGCTGCGGGTCACACGCGCTCTCCGTTCGTCTCGCCTGGGGGTACACATCAAGCCAACGGCTATCCAGCCAGGGGCACAAAAATCGCCCACCGAGGTGAGCAGAACCCTCTTGACAATACCTCCGACGCTCTATAAGGCGCCCGGCAGAGTCGGGTGCCGTACCGGGCGTGGAGCGTGAAACAATCGGCAGTGGCTCACCGGTATCCACAGCGAGCAGGAGACACAGCACGATGCGTATCGGAGTTCTCACCGCAGGCGGCGACTGCCCCGGCCTGAACGCCGTGATCCGGTCGGTCGTGCACCGGGCGGTCGACAACTACGGCGACGAGGTCATCGGCTTCGAGGACGGCTACTCGGGCCTGCTCGACGGCCGCTACCGCGCCCTCGACCTGAACGCGGTCAGCGGCATCCTGGCCCGCGGCGGCACCATCCTCGGATCGTCCCGGCTGGAGCGCGACCGACTCCGCGAGGCCTGCGAGAACGCCTCCGACATGATCCACGAGTTCGGCATCGACGCGCTGATCCCCATCGGCGGCGAGGGCACGCTGACGGCCGCCCGCATGCTGAGCGACGCGGGCCTGCCGGTCGTGGGCGTCCCGAAGACGATCGACAACGACATCTCGTCGACCGACCGCACCTTCGGCTTCGACACCGCGGTGGGCGTCGCCACCGAGGCGATGGACCGCCTGAAGACCACCGCCGAGTCCCACCAGCGGGTGATGGTGGTGGAGGTCATGGGACGCCACGCGGGCTGGATCGCGCTGGAGTCCGGCATGGCGGCCGGTGCGCACGGCATCTGCCTGCCTGAGCGGCCGTTCGACCCGGCCGATCTCGTGAAGATGGTCGAGGAACGCTTCGCCCGGGGGAAGAAGTTCGCCGTGGTCTGCGTCGCCGAGGGCGCCCACCCCGCCGACGGCACCATGGACTACGGCAAGGGTGCGATCGACAAGTTCGGCCACGAGCGGTTCCAGGGCATCGGCACGGCTCTGGCCCACGAGCTGGAGCGGCGGCTCGGCAAGGAGGCCAAGCCGGTCATTCTCGGCCACGTCCAGCGCGGCGGATCACCGACCGCGTACGACCGGGTGCTCGCCACGCGGTTCGGCTGGCACGCGGTGGAGGCCGCGCACCAGGGCCAGTTCGGCAGGATGACCGCGCTGCGCGGGACGGACATCGTGATGGTGCCGCTCGCCGAGGCCGTGACCGAACTGAAGACGGTGCCGAAGGACCGGATGGACGAGGCCGAGTCGGTCTTCTAGTGCCGCGGTACTGGCTTCCAGTACCGCGGTTCTGGTGTCGCCGCCGGTGCCGCGACGGGGCGGGCGTCGGCTGCCGCGGCACTGGCTAGCCACCCTCCCGGCCGGTGTGGTCCTGCAGTTTCGTCCAGAAGTGCTCCACGATCCCGTCGAGGAAGTCCTGGCCGGCGTCCCCCACGTCACCGCTGCCGCCGCCCCGGCTCAGGGTGGCGGCCATGTGCCCCTGGTAGTCCTCGTGCAGGCCCCGCAGGGCCCCCGCGAGGAACCGCCGGTGCAGCGGCACGAGTCTGCCGACCGGGCGGACGTAGGCCTGCCAGCGGGTGGTGGCCGCGCTGCGCAGCAGTTCTCCCAGCCTGGCGTCGCGTCCGGTGACGGTGACGAAGTCGGGCAGGCCGAGGCCGAGCAGGTCGGCGAGGGCCGCGGACTGGCGCTCGGTGCCGCGCCACCTGTCGGTCTCCTCCATGCGCAGGTACGCGTGGACGTCGTGCCCAACGGCCCGGGCGACGTCCTCGGCTGCCAGGCAGCGGGCGAGGCGGTGTTCGCGCAGGGTGCGGGGTCTGCCGACGAGTTCGGCCGGCGAGCACCACAGCACGCCCGCGAGGGCGGTGAGTTCCGCGTTGCTCGGAGCGCTGATCCCGCGCTCCCAGGCGATCACGTGGGCCGGGGAGACGTGGGGATGCCCGTAGGAGACGCGCATGCCGTAGGCGACGTGCTCGGGGGCCATGCCGAGCGCCGCGCGCAGACGGCGGGCCGCGGGGGCGTCGAACGGCGGAGGGGTGGTCGTGGGGGAGGACTCGCCCGGAGGGGGTGAAGGTCGGCGCACGCGCCACAAGCTAGGGGCGCGCGATCCCGTCGACTACGTTCTGTTCGGCCAGGATCACGGATTGTAGGAATCTACGGCTACCGGCGGGTTCGACCGGGGCCGAAGATCGTCTGTCCGGTGGGCGGACGAGCGGGCGAGGATGGCGCCGGGCCCGGCGACCGCGGGCCCGGAAAGGCAGTGCGTCACGTGAACAGCAAGCTCAACAGGCATATGCGCGAGCGTCTGCTCGCGCCGAACTTCTGGCACCTCGCCACGGTGGGGCCCGACGGGGCGCCTCAGGTGTCGCCCATGTGGGCGGACATCGAAGGGGAGTACGTCATGGTCAACACCTCGGTGGGGCGGGTGAAGGAGGAGAACCTGCGGCGCAATCCGTACGTTTCGCTGTCCCACCACGACCCCGGGAACCCGTACGACCGGGCGGAGATCCGCGGGAAGGTCGTGCGGTTCGTCGAAGGGGAGGCCGCGGAGCGGGCGATGGACCGGCTGGCGCGCAAGTACCTCGGCGAGGACCGGTACCCGTGGCTGCTGCCGGGGGAGCGCCGGGTGATGCTGCTCATCGAGCCGACGCGGGTGCGGCGGCTGGAGGGCGTCGAGCCGTTCCGGGCGGGGGTGCTGCCGGAGGGGACGGCCGGCTGAGCGGGGCGCCAAAGGCTCCTCCGCGACCGGTCCCGCCCGGCCGGGTCACCGCGTGTGCGCCGGTTCCGTCGTGGCCGGCCGAGGCTGATGGAGCGTCACTGCCCCGTGACCGTGACCCAGCGGTACTGCAACTCCGGCCGCCCCACCGTGCCGTACTGCGGGCTGCGGGCCGCACGGCCGGCGTCGACCAGGTGCTCCAGGTAACGGCGGGCCGTGATGCGGGATATGCCCACCGTCTCGGCCACGCCTGCGGCCGTGAGGCCCTCCGCGCTGTCGCGCAGGGCGACCGTCACCCGCTCCAGCGTCGGCGCGCTCAAGCCCTTGGGCAGGGCGGCCGGTCCGGGTGCGCGCAGGGCCGCCAGTGCCCGGTCCACCTCGTCCTGGCCGCTCGCCTCGCCGACCGTCGCGTGGAACTCCGCGTAGCGCACGAGCCGATCGCGCAGGGTCGCGAAGGTGAAGGGCTTCAGGACGTACTGCACGACGCCGAGCGAGACGCCCTCACGTACGACGGCCAGGTCGCGGGCCGAGGTCACCGCTATCACGTCGGCGTGGTGACCGGCCGCCCGGAGGGAGCGGGCCAGTTGCAGGCCGTGCACGTCCGGCAGGTGCAGGTCGAGGAGGAGCAGGTCCACCGGGGTGCGTTCCAGGGCCCGGCGGGCCTCCGCGCCCGTGTGCGCCTTGCCCACGGCCGCGAACCCGGGCACCCGGCCGACGTAGAGGACGTGGGCGTCGGCGGCGACCGGGTCGTCCTCCACCACCAGGACACGGATGGCCTTCTCGCTGCTCGTCATGCGTCGCCTCCAGCGCCTCTGGACGCCGGGGCCCCGGACGTCACGCCCTTGGCCGCCGTCCCCGGCTCCCGCAAGGGCAGCCGTACCTCGAACTGTGCCCCGCCCCCGTCGGCCTCCGTCACCGTCAGGGAGCCCTCGTGCCGCTGGGCCGCCTGCCGGACGAGCGCCAGCCCGAGGCCCCGGCCGCCCGTACCTGCCGGCTTCGTGGAGAAGCCCCGCTGGAAGACCGCCTCGGCGTACTCGGGGTCCACGCCCGGGCCCGTGTCCGAGACCCGCAGCACCAGCTCCGGGGCGTCTCCCGCGGTCTCGGCGTGGGCCGCCACCGTCACCCGGGCCCGCACCGTGCCCTGGGCCGCGTCCATGGCGTTGTCGATCAGGTTGCCGAGGATGGTCACCAGGTCCCGCGCGGGCAGCGTCTCCGGCAGCAGGCCGTCGTCCAGCCAGCTGTCCTCCGACACCATCAGCTCCACGCCCCGCTCGTTCGCCTGGGCCGTCTTGCCCAGCAGCAGCGCCGCCAGAACCGGCTCGCTCACCGCCGCCACGACCTGGTCGGTCAACGCCTGCGCCAGCTCCAGCTCGGCCGTCGCGAACTCCACCGCTTCCTCCGCCCGCCCCAGCTCGATCAGCGAGACGACCGTGTGCAGCCGGTTCGCCGCCTCGTGCGCCTGTGAGCGCAGTGCCAGTGTGAAGCCCCGCTCGGAGTCCAACTCGCCCATCAGCGACTGGAGTTCGGTGACATCGCGCAGGGTGACGACCGTACCGCGCCGTTCGCCGCCCGACACCGGCGACGTGTTGACCACCAGGACCCGGGACGCCGTGAGGTGCACCTCGTCCACCCGCGGCTGGGAGGCCAGCAGCGCACCCGTCAGCGGGGCGGGCAGCCCCAGCTCCGCCACCGACCTGCCCACCACGTCCCCGGCCACGCCGAGCAAATCGCGCCCTCCGTCGTTGATCAGCGCCACACGGTACTGCCCGTCCAGCATCAGCAGCCCCTCGCGAACCGCGTGCAGGGCGGCCTGGTGGTAGTCGTGCATCCGGCTCAGCTCGGCGGCGTTCATGCCGTGGGTGTGGCGGCGCAGCCGGGCGTTGATGACGTACGTGCCGACCGCGCCCAGCGCCAGCGCGCCGGCCGCGACCCCGAGCAGGGCCGTCAGCTGGCCCTGCACCCGGTGGGTGATCTCCTCGACCCGGATGCCCGCGCTGACCAGGCCGACCACCCTCCGGCCGTCCTGGATGGGGGTGACCGCGCGGACCGACGGGCCGAGCGTGCCGGTGTAGGTCTCGGTGAAGGTCTGGCCCTCCAGGGCCTTCGCGGTGTGGCCCCGGAAGGTCTGGCCGATCTGCTTCGGGTCGGGGTGCGTCCAGCGGATGCCCCGCGGATCCATGATCGTGATGAAGTCGACCTCGGTGTCCCGCATCACCTTCAGCGCGTACGGCTGCAGCTCGGCGGCAGGGTCGGGGGTGCGGGTCGCCGCCAGCACGGACGGGGAGTCGGCGACCGACCGCGCCACCGCCCTGGCCTGGCGGGCGGCGGCCTCCTCGGCCTGGCTGCGGTCGCTGAGGTAGGTGAACAGCGCATATCCGGCCACGACGACCGCTATGAGGACGGCCTGCATGGCGAAGAGCTGGCCCGCCAGACTACGGGGACCGGGGACGGAGATGCGCATGTCGTCAGTCTGCCTCGTGGCTGATTGTGAACTAAATGAACGGAAGGGTGACCGCGCTCACAGAGAAGGACATAGTCACGGCATTCCCCATAACGCATCTCCGGGAGCCCCGCTCCCTTTCCCCCGGACGTGAGCCGCACGCCGGTGATGCCGACGACGTCGTCAAGGAGAGCCGCCGTGACCAGCGCAGCCGATACGGCACCTGCCGCACCCAAAGCCAAGCGGGACCGCACGCACTACCTCTACATCGCAGTGATCATCGCGGTCGCCGCCGGTATCGCGGTGGGTCTGGCCGCACCCGAGTTCGCGGTCGGGCTGAAGCCGATCGGAAGCGGCTTCGTGAGCCTGATCAAGATGATGATCTCGCCGATCATCTTCTGCACGATCGTGCTGGGCATCGGCTCGGTACGCAAGGCCGCCAAGGTCGGTGCCGTAGGCGGTATCGCCCTGGGCTACTTCATGGTGATGTCGGTGGTGGCGCTGGGCATCGGCCTGGTCGTCGGCAACATCCTGGAGCCCGGCTCGGGCCTGGCGGTGACCGACGCGGTCAAGGACGTGGGTCACGCCCAGGTCGACGCCGAGGCCAAGGACACCACGGAGTTCCTGCTCGGCATCATCCCGACCACGATCGTCTCCGCCTTCACCAACGAGTCGGTCCTGCAGACCCTGCTGATCGCCCTGCTCGCCGGCTTCGCGCTGCAGGGCATGGGCTCGGCCGGCCAGCCGATCCTGCGCGGTATCGAGCACATCCAGCGGCTCGTCTTCCGCATCCTCGCGATGGTGATGTGGGCCGCCCCGATCGGTGCCTTCGGCGCGATCGCCGCCGTCACCGGCTCCGCCGGCGTGGACGCGCTCAAGAGCCTCGCCGTGCTGATGCTCGGCTTCTACGCGACCTGCGTCCTCTTCATCTTCATCGTGCTCGGCACCCTGCTGCGCGTCATCTCCGGCCTGAACATCCTCACGCTGTTCAAGTACCTCGGCCGTGAGTTCCTGCTGATCCTTTCCACCTCCTCCTCCGAGTCCGCGCTGCCGCGGCTCATCGCGAAGATGGAGCACCTGGGCGTCAGCAAGCCGGTGGTCGGCATCACCGTCCCGACCGGCTACTCCTTCAACCTCGACGGCACCATGATCTACATGACCATGGCGTCCCTGTTCATCGCCGACGCCCTGGGCACCCCGATGTCGGTCGCCGAGCAGATCCCGCTGCTGCTCTTCCTGCTGGTCGCCTCCAAGGGCGCCGCCGGTGTCACCGGTGCCGGCCTCGCGACGCTGGCCGGTGGTCTGCAGTCGCACAAGCCGGCCCTGGTGGACGGCATCGGCCTGATCGTCGGCATCGACCGCTTCATGAGCGAGGCCCGCGCCCTGACGAACTTCGCCGGGAACGCCGTGGCCACCGTGCTGATCGGCACCTGGACGAAGGAGATCGACAAGGAGCGCGTCAACCAGGTCCTCGCCGGTCAGCTGCCCTTCGACGAGAAGACGCTGCTGGACGACGGCCACGACGGCCACGACGGCCACGACCGCCACGACGGTCCGGCCGGGGACCACGTCGAGGTGCCCGAGCAGGGCGGTGAGAAGGAGCTGGCCAAGGCCTGACGGCCGCGCCGCCCCACAGACGCCGGGCGGCTGGGTGTCCCCCCGTCGCTCAGCCGCCCGGTCCTTGTCTCGCAGAGACTCAGTCGTTCAGCTTCGTCACCAGCTCGGTGGCGCTCGAGGCGGGCACGCCCGCCGCGGTCAGGATGGTGACCGCGGCGCAGCGGCCCGCCTCTTGTGCTGCCACGAGCCCGTCGTTCACCGCCTCCATCAGCGCGACCAGCATCTGCTCGTGCACATAGGCCAGGGCCGGCGCGGGCAGCGGTGAGCTGAAGACGCCCTGGTCGAGGCCGCGCCGGAGCACCCCGGTCGCGGCCTCCCGGACGGGCGCGAGCCGCTCCCGGATGCCCTGCGTGGTGACGGTGCGCTGGGCGAGCGCGATCAGCAGCCGGTAGCGGTCGGCGAGTTCCCACACCGCCAGCACCGAGCGCGCCACGGCCTCCGCCGGATCCTCCACGCCCTCGCGGCCCTCCGCGTGCGCGGCCGACAGGGCCTGCACCGCGTTGTCGACGAGCGTGCTGATCAGCGCCTCGCGGCTGGGGAAGTGCCCGTACACCGTCCGCCGTACGACGCCCGCGGCACGGGCGATCTGGTCCATGGACGCGTCGGGGTCGCGCAGCAGCTCGGCGAGGGCGACGTCGAGGATGCGACGCCGGTTGGCGTCGGCGCGGCTGGTGTGGCCCGTGGTCATGGACGCCATTGTGCCCCTCCTCCCTCGACTTGCACAGCGCTGTGCAACGACGGTACATTGCACATCGTTGTGCAAATGCACACCTATGTGCAAGTCAGTGAGGAAGGCGACCCCTGCCATGCGACTCGTGATGACCGAACCGGCCGAGAGGACGGACCGCCCCTACGCACGCCGCTGGTGGGCACTCCTCGTGCTCTGCCTGAGCCTTCTGATCATCGTGATGGCGAACACCGCCCTCACCGTCGCCGCGCCCGACATGACCGAGGACCTCGGCCTGTCCAGCGCCGACCTGCAGTGGGTGATCGACGGTTACACCGTCCCGTACGCCGCGCTGATGCTGCTCCTCGGCGCCATAGGCGACAAGTACAGCCGCCGGTGCGCGCTCGTCCTCGGACTGGTCGTGTTCGGGGGTGGCTCCGTCTTCGGGTTCCTCGCCGGCAGCGCCACGACGGTCATCGCGGCCCGTGCGGTGATGGGCGCCGGCGCCGCGATGATCATGCCCGCCACGCTGTCCCTGCTCGCCGCGACCTTCCCGCGGGCCGAACGCGCCAAGGCCATCACCCTGTGGACCGCCACGGCCGGGCTCGCCATCGCGGCCGGACCGCTGGTCGCCGGGGCGCTGCTGGAGGACCACGGCTGGTCGTCGACGTTCCTCATCAACGTGCCGATCGCGGCGCTGGCCGTCATCGGCGCATTCGTCCTCGTACCGCCGTCCAAGGCGGGGCACCACGGGCGCATCGACTACGGCGGCGGGCTGCTGTCGGTCGTGTGGATCGCCGCGCTGATCTACATGATCATCGAGGGCCCGCACTTCGGCTGGGGCGTCAAGGCCGTCACGGCGGCCGTCGTCGCGGGGGCCGGGCTGGTCGCCTTCGTGCTCTGGGAGCTGCGCCACCCGCGCCCGGTCCTCGACGTCCGCCGCTTCACCGACCGCGGCTTCGCGGGCTCCAACCTCGCCGTCGCGCTGTTCTTCCTGGCGGTCTTCGGCGCCTTCTACTACCTGACGCAGCACCTCCAGTTCGTCCTCGGCTACAACGCCCTGGACACGGGTCTGCGGATGCTGCCGCTGGCCGGTGCCGTGTTCGTGGGCTCCGCCCTCACCGGGTACCTCACGCCCCGGGTCGGTATGAAGTGGACCGTCACGGCCGGCATGGTCGGCGGCACCGCTGCCCTGGCCCTGCTCACCCAGGTCGACTCCGGATCGTCCTACGGCGACTTCGTCGCGCCCCTGATCGTCCTCGGCCTCGCGATCGGGCTCGCGCTGTCGCCCTGCACGGACGCGATCATGGGGGCGTTCCCGGAGTCGGAGCTCGGCGTCGGCGGTGCGGTGAACGACACGTCGCTGGAGCTGGGCGGTTCGCTCGGCATCGCCATCCTCGGCTCGCTGCTGGCGACGTCGTACTCCGACCACCTCTCCGACGCCACGGCCGGTGGCAAGCTTCCCGCCTCCTCCCTGGAGACGGCCCAGGACTCCGTCGGGGCCGGATACGCCGTCGCCCAGGGCATCGGCGGCAGGGCCCGGCAGCTGGCCGAGCAGGCGGCGCACACGAGTGACCCCCAGCAGGCGGAGCGGCTGCGCACGCAGGCCGAGCAACTCGGCGGCGGAGCGCGGCAGATGGCCGATGCGGTGGGCTCCTCGTTCGCCGACGCGGTCGCGCACACCAGCCTGGTCGGGGCCGCGATCCTGGGCGTCGGGACGGTCGTCGTGGCGCTGCTGCTGCCCGGCAGGGGGAAGACCGCGGACGAGCCCGCCGAGGACAGGGAGCCGGAGTCCGAAGGGGCCCGTTAGCGCGCCGGCAAGCACCGTTGGTGCCCTGGCAGGCGCCGTTCGCCCACGACGGGGCGAACGGTGCCTGCCGGGCCATCAGGCGCGGACCGGCTCGGCCGCCTCGTCCAGGCGTGCCCGCTCCTCCGGGGTGAGCAGCAGGTCCGCCGCGGCCGCCGAGTCCCTGATCGTCTCCGGCCGGCTCGCTCCCGGGATCGGGACGACCGCCGGAGAGCGCGTCAGCAGCCAGGCGAGACCGACCCGTTGGGGACTGACACCGCGTTCCGCCGCCACCGCGTGGAACGCGGCGAAGCGTTCCGCTCCCTCCGTGCGCGACGGCCCGTCCAGGGAACTGCGGGCCAGCCCACCCAGCGGACTCCACGGCAGGAACGCCAGCCCCAGTTCCGCACACAGCCGCAGCTCCGGCTCGCTGTCCCGCACGGCGGGGGAGTACCGGTTCTGCACCGACACCAGCCGGTCGCCGAGGATCTCGCGCGCCCGGCGGATCTGGTCCGCGTCCGCGTTGGACACACCGGCCAGCCGGATCGTGCCCGCGTCGAGCATCTCGCGCAGCGCGCCGACCGACTCCTCGAACGGCACGTCGGGGTCGGGCTTGTGGAGTTGGTAGAGGCCGATCGCCTCCACTCCCAGCCGCTTCAGCGAGGCCTCGGCGGCGGCCTTGAGGTGGCGCGGGGCGCCGTTCACCGTCCAGTCGCCGCCGGCCGGGCGGCCGCGGCCGCCCTTCGTCGCCACCAGGACGCCGGAGGTGTCACCGCGGTAGGCGGCGAGCGCGCGGGCCACCAGACGTTCGTTGTGGCCGGGCTCCGCGCCCGGCAGATGGTACGAGTCGGCCGTGTCCAGCAGGGTCACGCCCGCTTCGAGCGCGGCGTGCACGGTGGCCAGGGCGCGCTCCTCGTCCGGCCTGCCCTCGAGGGACAGCGGCATCGCGCCGAGCCCGACCGCGCTCACCCGCAGCCCGCCGAGTGTCCGGTAGCGCATGTCAGTCGCCCTTCCCCAGGGTCTCGGCGACGGCACGCGGCAGCCACTGCCGGGCGTCGGTGAAGGTGAAGCCGAGCAGGGCGGCCCGGGTGCTGTCCATGCCGTAGGAGCGGCGGAAGGAGAACGGCGATACCTCGCCGACCTCGACGGGCCGGAACACGGCCCGCCCGCCCGGGACGTGGACCGCCACGGCCTCGCACAACTCCTCGGTGGTCAGCGTCCCGTGGGAGGCGGCGTTGACCGGCCCGGTGAAGTCCTCGCCCGCCGCCCAGGCCAGGAAGCGGGCGATCTCCTCGACGTACACGTACGTGGCGGGCCGGTTCCGGGCCGGCACGGCGATCGGCTCGCCGGTGCGCATCCGCTCGGCGTAGTGGGCCAGCCGCCCGGTGAAGTCGTCGTCCCCGCCCAGCACATGGGCGACCCGCACGGCCGCGTACGGGAACTTCGGGCCGTCGGCCGCGAGGACCGCCTCGGCCTGCCGCTTGCCCTCGCCGTAGTTGGCCTCCAGGAACGCGGGGTCGTCCCAGGGCAGGCCGAGGTCGACGGTGACGGCGGACGGCTCGACGGCCTCCTCGCGCACGAGGGCGGGGGAGTCCTCGTACGCGTACACCTCGACCGTCGAGGTCATCACGTAGCGGCGGGTGCGGTCGGCGAAGACGCGGCGGGCGAGGGCCGCCTGGCGCGGTGTGTAGCAGACCTGGTCGACGACGGTGTCGAAAACGCGAGTGCCGAGCGCGCCGGTCAGCGACCGCTCGTCGTCCCGGTCGGCGACCAGATGCTCCACCCCGGCGGGCGGCGGGGAGGACCCCCGGTTCAGCACGGTGACACGGTGCCCATCGGCGAGCAGCTGTGCGATCAGGCGCTTTCCGACGTAACGGTTCCCGCCGATGACCAGGACGTCCAGGACCTTTTCCATGACCATAATTCTCCTGGCGCACAGCCACGCCTTGAAGGGGGAACCATGGGAGTTCAGTCCGTCACGCCGAAAGAACCACGGCATCTGCGTACCGCCACCGACGAAACATCGGCGGCCTTCGACGCGCTGGACCGGCAGATCCTCGAACTGCTCCAGACCGACGGCCGGATCAAGCTCAGCGAGCTGGGCCGCCGGGTCCGGCTCAGCCCGGCGGCGGTCACCGAGCGCGTGCGGCGACTGGAGGCGGCGGGCGTGATCAGCGGCTACGGCGCCCATGTCGTGCCGGCCCGGCTCGGCTACGGCATCCAGGCGTTCATCCGGGTCGACCCGCACGGCGGCTACAACCTCAAGCACCCGAGGACCCTGGAGCTGATCGAGCGGCCCGAGATCACCGAGGTGCACCACGTGGTCGGTGAGGACTGCTGGATCCTCAAGGTCGCCGTCCGCGACACCGTCCACCTGGAGGAGGTCCTGGAGGACGTCTCCGCGCTGGGCCGCACCACGACCTCGATCGTGCTGACCTCCCCGGTGGAGCGTAAACCGCTGTTGCCTTGACGCCGGGGTCAAGGATTACGTTCGACGGCATGCGAATCGGCGAGCTGGCCGCACGGGCCGGGACCACGACGCGGACGCTGCGGTACTACGAGTCGCGGGGGCTGCTGCCCGTGCGGCGTGCTGGGAACGGATACCGGACCTACGACGAGGGCGATCTGCGGCTGCTGCGGCAGATCCGGACGCTGCAGGACTTCGGGTTCGACCTGGAGGAGACGCGGCCCTTCGTGGAGTGCCTGCGTGCCGGGCACCCCGAGGGTGACTCCTGCCCGGCGTCGCTCGCGGTCTACCGGCGCAAGCTGGACGAACTCGACGCGCTCATCGGCCAGCTGAGCACCGTGCGGGAGACGGTCGCGCGGCAGCTGGCGCGGGCCGAGCTGGCCGCCGAGGCGGAGGTTCCGGGCGGTCCGGAGCCCACGTGCGAACTGGGAGGGGACCTCCATGGTGACCGAAGTGACTGACGCGACCCACGTGACGGACGTGACGGACGCGGACTTCGAGGCGGAGGTGATCGGCGCGGATCTGCCGGTGCTGGTGGAGTTCACCGCCGACTGGTGCCCGCCCTGCCGGCAGATGGGCCCGGTGCTCAAGGCCCTCGCCGCCGAGGAGGCCGGCCGGCTGAAGGTGGTGCAGCTGAACGTGGACGCCAACCCGGAGACGACCAACGCCTACAGAGTGCTGTCGATGCCGACGTTCATGGTGTTCCACGCCGGCGAGCCCGTGAAGGCGATGGTGGGCGCGCGGGCCAAGCGGCGGCTGCGGGAGGAGCTGGCCGACGTGCTGTAGACGAGGCCCTGCGCAGGCCCTGCACACTGCCCCGACGACCGCCCCGACATGAGGAAATCCCCCGGGTAATTGCGCCCGGGGGATTTCCTTGCGTATATTTGTTTGTTCGTGACTTCAAGTCGATTGAAGCCACAGTGAAGTTCAGTGAGCACAGTATATCCGGGCGGGAGCGGAATTGTCAAACACCGAATTTCCGGACGATGAATTGCGGCAGGAACAGGAATTCATCGACGGTTTGTACGCGCGCGTGGACGCACTGCGCGGCGACGCCGAGACCTCCGTCACGGACGCGCTCGCGCAGGGCGACACCCCCATGCAGGCCAGACTCGAGCGGGACATCCTCGTGGCCGAGCGCTCCGGGCTGCTCGCCGCGCTGAACGCGGTGGACGGCTCCCTGTGCTTCGGCCGGATCGACCTCACCTCGGGCGTCACCCACCACATCGGCCGCATCGGCCTGCGCACCGACGACGCCGAGCGCACGCCCGTCCTGATCGACTGGCGCGCCGACGTCGCCCGCCCCTTCTACCTGGCCACCGGCCACACCCCGATGGGGCTGAGGCGCCGGCGGCACATCGCCACCGACGGCCGGCGGGTCACCCACCTGCACGACGAGATCCTCGACCTCGGCGACGAGACCCGCACCGGCCACGAGGACCCGACGGGCGACGCCGTGCTGCTCGCCGCGCTCAACTCCGCGCGGACCGGCCGCATGAGCGACATCGTGCAGACCATCCAGGCCGACCAGGACCGCATCATCCGCGCTCCGCACCGCGGCGTCATGGTGGTGGAGGGCGGCCCGGGCACCGGCAAGACGGCCGTCGCCCTGCACCGCGCCGCGTATCTGCTGTACGAGCACCGGGAACTGCTCGCCAAGCGGGCGGTGCTGATCGTCGGGCCCAACCCGGCGTTCCTCGGCTACATCGGCGAGGTGCTGCCCTCCCTCGGGGAGACGGGCGTGCTCCTCGCGACCGTCGGCGAGTTGTTCCCGGGCGTCAAGGCGACCGCGACCGACACGCCCGAGGCGGCAGCCGTGAAGGGCCGCGCCGAGATGGCCGACGTCCTCGCCGAGGTCGTCCGCGGCCGGCAGGCGCTGCCCGACCCGGTGATCGCCATCGAGCACGACCGCGAGGTCCTCATGCTCGACGACGGCCTGGTCAACGTCGCCCGCGAGCGCACCCGCGCAGCCAAGCTGCCGCACAACGCCGCCCGCGAGCACTTCGAGGGCCACATCCTCAACGCCCTCACCGACCTGTACGCCGAGCGGATCGGCACCGACCCCTTCGACGGGTCCAGTCTGCTCGACCCCAGCGACATCACCCAGATCCGCGACGACCTCGCCGAGAACCCCGAAGTCTGGTCGGCCATCGACCAGTTGTGGCCGCTGCTGACCCCGCAGCGGCTCGTCGCGGACTTCCTCGCGGCGCCCGAGGAGTTCCTGCCCGCCGAGGACGCCGACGCCGTGCGCCGTCCCGTGACCCGGCGCTGGACGGTCGCCGACGTGCCGCTGCTCGACGAGGCCGCCGAACTCCTCGGCGAGGACGACCGGATCGCCCGCGAGCGCGCCCAGCGCGAGCGGGAGCGGCAGATCGCCTACGCGCAGGGCGTGCTGGACGTGTCCTACGCGTCCCGGACCTACGAGTTCGAGGACAAGGAGGAGGACGACCCGGAGAGCTCCGAGGTGCTGTCCGCGCACGACATCATCGACGCCGAGCGGTTCGCCGAACGGCACGACGAGGACGACCACCGCAGCGCCGCCGAGCGCGCCGCGGCCGACCGCACCTGGGCGTTCGGGCACATCATCGTCGACGAGGCGCAGGAGCTGTCGCCGATGGCGTGGCGGCTGCTGATGCGGCGCAGCCCGACCCGGTCGATGACCCTGGTCGGCGACCCGGCACAGACCGCGGAGGCGGCCGGCGTCGGCTCCTGGGCGGGCATCCTCTCCCCGTACGTCGAGGACCGCTGGGAGCACACCCGGCTGGGCGTCAACTACCGCACCCCGGCCGAGATCATGGACGTCGCGGCGGCCGTGGTCCGCGCCGAGCACCCGGGGTTCGAGCCGCCGAGCTCGGTCCGCTCCACGGGCGTACCCCCCTGGGCCCGTGCCACCGACGACCTCCCCGGCGCCGTCGCCAAGGCGGTCGAGGAACTCACCCCTGACGAGGGGCGGCTCGCGGTGATCGCGCCACGCGACCTCCACCGCGGCCTCGCGGCCCGGCTGGACGGCGTGACGGCGGGCACCGAACCCGACCTCACACGGACGGTCGTCCTGCTCGATCCGCGTCAGGCCAAGGGCCTGGAGTTCGACTCCGTCCTCGTGGTCGAGCCCGGCCGGTACGGCACCAGCGACCTGTACGTGGCCCTGACCCGGGCCACCCAGCGGCTCGGCGTGCTGCACACCGGGGAACTGCCGGAGGCTCTGGCGGCGGCCCTCGGGTAGCGGAGCGGCCCCGCACCCGCCCGGGCGCGGGGCCGCCTACCGCAGGAGAAGCGGGCGGCAGCGTTCATCGCCGTGTCACAGGAGGCCCGGGCCCCCTACGCCGGCCGCAGCCACACCGTCGCCAGTGGGGGCAGGGTCAGCTGGATGCTCGCCGGGCGGCCGTGCCAGGGGGTGGGTTCGGGTTTGACCGGGTCGGGGTTCGTGACGTCGCTGCCGCCGTAGCGGGCCGCGTCGGTGTTGACGGCCTCGTGCCAGGCGGGGACGTCCTCGGGGACGCCCAGGCGGTAGTCCTGGCGGACGACCGGCGCGAAGTTGGACACCGCCAGCACCGGGGTGCCCTCCGGGTCCAGCCGCAGGAACGCGAGGACGTTGTCGTCCGCGGCGTCCCCCACGATCCACTCGAAGCCCGCCGGGTCCGTGTCGAGGCGCCACAGTGCCGGGGTGGCGCGGTAGACGGTGTTGAGGTCGCGGACCAGGTCGCGCACGCCCCGGTGGTCGGGCTCGGCCCCGTAGCCCGGGTCGAGCAGCCACCAGTCGGGGCCGTGTGCCTCGGACCATTCGGCTCCCTGCGCGAACTCCTGCCCCATGAAAAGCAGTTGCTTGCCCGGGTGGGCCCACATGAAGCCGAGGTAGGACCGGATCCCGGCGCGCTGCTGCCACCAGTCGCCCGGCATCTTCGACACCAGCGAGCCCTTGCCGTGCACGACCTCGTCGTGGGAGATCGGCAGGACGTAGTTCTCGCTGTACGCGTACACCATCGAGAACGTCATCTCGTGGTGGTGATACTTGCGGTGCACCGGCTCGTGGCTCATGTACTGCAACGTGTCGTGCATCCAGCCCATGTTCCACTTCAGCCCGAAGCCGAGCCCGCCGAAGCCGCTCGGGCCCTCGTGGTGGGTGGCGCGGGTGACACCGTCCCAGGCGGTGGACTCCTCGGCGATCGTCACCACGCCGGGCACCCTGCGGTACACCGTCGCGTTCATCTCCTGCAGGAACGCCACCGCGTCCAGGTTCTCCCGGCCGCCGTGCTCGTTGGGCGTCCACTGGCCCGGCTCGCGCGAGTAGTCCAGATAGAGCATGGACGCCACCGCGTCCACGCGCAGCCCGTCGATGTGGAACTCCTCGCACCAGTACACCGCGTTCGCCACGAGGAAGTTGCGCACCTCGTTGCGCCCGAAGTCGAACTCCAGCGTGCCCCAGTCGGGGTGCGCGGCCCGCAGCGGGTCCTCGTGCTCGTACAGGGGCCGGCCGTCGAACTCGGCCAGCGCCCAGTCGTCGCGCGGGAAGTGCGCCGGCACCCAGTCCATGAGCACGCCGATACCGGCCTGGTGGAGCTTGTCGACCAGGTACCGGAAGTCGTCCGGCGTGCCCATCCGGGCCGTCGGCGCGTAGAAGCCCGTGACCTGGTAGCCCCAGGAGCCACCGAACGGATGCTCCGCCACCGGCATCAGCTCCACGTGCGTGAAGCCCAGGTGCTTCACGTACCCGGGGAGCTGCTCGGCGAGCTGACGGTACGTCAACCCCGGCCGCCAGGACGGCAGGTGCACCTCGTACACCGAGAACGGTGCCTCGTGCGCCGGTGCCTCGGCGCGCCGGGACAGCCACTCGGCGTCGGCCCACTCGTACCGCGACGACGTGATGACCGACGAGGTCGCGGGAGGCACCTCCGTGCGGCGGGCCATCGGGTCGGCACGCAGCGTCTTCGAACCGTCGGCCCGAGTGATCTCGAACTTGTACAGCTCACCCTCGCCGATGTCCGGCAGGAACAGCTCCCACACGCCCGACGAGCCCAGCGACCGCATGACGTGTGCGGTGCCGTCCCAGAAGTTGAACGTGCCGGCCACGCGCACGCCGAGCGCGTTCGGCGCCCACACCGCGAAGCGGGTGCCGGTCACGCCCTGGTGGGTCGTCGGGTGCGCGCCGAGCGCCGTCCACAGTTCCTCGTGCCGGCCCTCACCGATCAGGTGCAGGTCGAGGTCGCCCAGCGTGGGCAGGAAGCGGTAGGCGTCCTCGGTCTCCAGGACCGTCTCCCCGTACTCCACGACCAGCCGGTACTCCGGGACCTCCCGCAGCGGCAGCAGCCCCGAGAAGAATCCCTCCCCGTCGTCGTGCAACTCCGCCCGCAGTTCCCCGGCGACGACGGTCACCGACAGCGCGTACGGCCGGAACGCCCGGAACGCGACCCCGCCGGGAACGGGGTGTGCGCCGAGCACGGAGTGCGGTGCGTGGTGTGTGCCGCCGAGCAGCCGCGCCCGGTCCCCCGCGTCGACAGCGGGCGAGCCGGCGACCTCCATCTCAGGGGGGACGGTCTGGTCGGGGGTGGTGGACCCGGTGGCGGACTCGGCGGCGGCCTTCCCGGCCGTGACCTTCCCGGCTGGAGCCTTCTTCGTGGCCGGAGCCTTCTTCGTGGCCGGAGCCTTCTTCGTGGCCGGAGCCTTCTTAGCAGCGGTCTTCGTCGAAGCCGTCTTGTTCGTTGCGGTCTTCGCCGTGGTCGTCGTCGCGGGCGGCGTGACGGCGGTGACCTTGGCGGCCGTCGCCTTGGCCGTCGTGGCCTTCTTCGCGGCCGACTCCTTGGCTGGGGCCTTTCTGGTCGGGGCCTTCCTGGTCGGGGCCTTCTTCGCCGGGGCCTTCTTCGCCGGGGCCTTCTTCGCGGTCGTCTTCTTCGCTGTTGCCTTCTCGGCGGCTGTCTTCGTCGCGGCCACCTTCTTGGCGGTGGACTTCGCGGCGGTCGCCTTTGCGGGAGCCGCCTTCTTCGTGACGGCCTTGTTGGTGGTGGACTTCGTCGGGGTCGCCTTCGCGGGAGCCGCCTTCTTCGCGGCGGCCTTCGTGGCGGGGGACTGCGCGGAGGCTGCCTTCTTCGCGGCGGCCTTCGTGGCGGGGGACTGCGCGGAGGCCGTCTTCTTGGCGGCGGCCTTCTTCGCGGCCGCCGTCTTCTTCGCCGCTGCCTGCTTCGGCACCGCCGTCTTCTTCGCGGCGCTCTTCTGCTGCGCGGCCGTGGGCTGCTCGGGGATCTTCTCCCCGGCCGTCCCCTTGGGACGCGAACCGCTGGACTCAGGGCGGGGGGTCACGGGCGGAGCCTCCAGGACGAGGGGTGGTCGGTCAGGTCAGGTGGCCGGACGAGGCGAGCCGGTCTATGGCGGCCAGGGGCACCGGCAGCCAGTCGGGGCGGTGCCGGGCCTCGTACACCACCTCGTAGATCGCCTTGTCCGTCTCGTAGGCGCGCAGCAGCACCGGGTCGGTGCGCGGATCGCGGCCGGAGGCCTCCGCGTAGCCGGAGCAGTACGCGGAACGGCAGGCCTCGGCCCAGTCCGGCTGGGGCGGATCGGCCGAGCGCGCCGCGTAGTCGAAGGACCGCAGCATGCCGGCGACGTCCCGCACGGCGGGCTGCGGCATGCGCCGCTCGGCCAGCGGCCGGGCCGGCTCGCCCTCGAAGTCGATCAGCCACCACTCGCCGGAGGGCGAGCGCAGGCACTGACCGAGGTGCAGATCACCGTGCACGCGCTGCGCGGTCCAGGTGCGGCCCTCGGCGGCCAGGTCGCCCAGCGCCGTGAAAGCCGACCGCAGCCCGCCGGCGTACGGCCGCAGCGCGGGCACCGCCTGGGCGGCCGCGTCCAGGCGCTCGATCATGCCGTCGACCATGAGCCGCAGCTGCGTGTGACCGAGCGTGACGGTGGGCAACGCCCGGGCCAGCGCCGTGTGCACCTCGGCGGTGGCCCGCCCCAGCGCCCGCGCCTCGGCGCCGAAGTCCTCGCCCTTGGCCAGCTCGCGCAGCGCCAGATCCCAGCCGTCGGAGGCGCCCTGCACGAACGGCTGGAGCACTCCCAGCACGTACGGCTGGCCGGCGAGGTCCGCCGGGCCCGCCGAGACGACCGGGTCCGCCGACGGGTCGATGTCCGCGACCATCCAGGCCGTCGGCGCGGGCACCCGCGGGCAGCCCTCGCGGGCGAGTGCCAGCGGAAGCTCCAGGTCCGGATTGATCCCGGGCACGATCCGGCGCAACAGCTTCAGGATGAACGTATCTCCGTAGATGATCGACGAGTTGGACTGCTCGGCGGTCACCACGCGCGGTACCAGCCCGGACCGGATGTCCTGGGCGAGGTCCCGGTCGAACCGGAGCCCGCCGATCCGGGCACGGGCCCGCAGGGCCTCCAGGAGCAGTTCGGCGGGCCTGGTGTCGTGCAGGGCGTCGTAGACCGTGCGGCCCGCCAGCGGCCCCGTCGTCACATGTCCGATGAGCGCGGGCGCCAGCCGAGGCGGCAGCGCCTCGCGCACGCCTATCAGCAGCTGGTAGCAGTCGCCCGGGTGGCCGGGTGCCCCGTGGGACGGCACGAGCGGTTGGTGGGCCCGGACGAGCAGGTGGTACAGGCCGAGTTTGGCCGCCGGGGCACCTTCCTGCCGGCGGGCGGTCGAGAGCCTGGGCGCCGGGAGCAGCTCGGTGGCCTCGACCAGGGTGAACCCGGTGACCGGTCGTCCCTTGCCTGCGAACCAGCGCTGCCGCGGCAGCCATTCCCGCAGCAGGGGGTCCAGGGATGGGAGAAGGCCGGGCGGGGTGGTGACGGTGCGTGTGACGGCTTCCGACATGACGTCGCGTCCTTTCACCCATTCTTGGTGCGCCTCCGGGCGCCTGCCGACGGTCCCGGACGGCGCCCCTCCGGCTCACGCGGGTGGGCGGGGTGTTACTGATGCGTGCCCCGGGCGGGGCGGAGGAAACGCCCCGCCCCGGGGGTTTGCGGCCCGCCGCGCGGATCGGGCCTCGGCAGGCCCTGTTCAGGTTTCACACAGCGTCCCTGCGCAGCCGGAACCAGTAGAAGCCGTGGCCCGCCAGCGTCAGCAGGTACGGCAGCTCGCCGATCGCCGGGAAGCGCACCCCGCCGAACAGCTCCACCGGGTGCCGGCCCTCGAAGGCGCTCAGATCCAGTTCCGTGGGCTGCGCGAAACGCGAGAAGTTGTTCACGCACAGCACCAGGTCGTCCTCGAATTCCCGCAGGAAGGCCAGCACCGCCGGGTTCGTCGACGGCAGCTCGGTGTACGAGCCGAGGCCGAAGGCCGGGTTCTGCTTGCGGATCTCGATCATGCGGCGGGTCCAGTGCAGCAGCGACGAGGGCGAGGCCATGGACGCCTCGACGTTCGTGACCTGGTAGCCGTAGACTGGGTCCATGATCGTGGGCAGGAACAGCCGTCCCGGATCGGACGAGGAGAACCCCGCGTTGCGGTCGGGGGTCCACTGCATCGGCGTGCGCACCGCGTCCCGGTCGCCGAGCCAGATGTTGTCGCCCATGCCGATCTCGTCGCCGTAGTACAGGATCGGCGATCCGGGCAGCGACAGCAGCAGCGCGGTGAACAGCTCGATCTGGTTGCGGTCGTTGTCCAGCAGGGGGGCGAGGCGCCGGCGGATGCCGATGTTGGCGCGCATGCGGGGGTCCTTGGCGTACTCGGCCCACATGTAGTCGCGCTCTTCGTCGGTGACCATCTCGAGCGTGAGCTCGTCGTGGTTGCGCAGGAAGATGCCCCACTGGCAGCCCGAGGGGATGGCCGGGGTCTTGGCCAGGATCTCGGAGACCGGGTAGCGGGACTCGCGCCGTACGGCCATGAAGATGCGCGGCATGACCGGGAAGTGGAAGGCCATGTGGCACTCGTCGCCGCCGCTGGGGTAGTCGCCGAAGTAGTCGACCACGTCCTCGGGCCACTGGTTGGCCTCCGCCAGCAGCACCGTGTCCGGGTACTGCGCGTCGATCTCCTTGCGCACGCGCTTCAGGAAGTCGTGCGTGGCCGGGAGGTTCTCGCAGTTGGTGCCCTCCTCCTGGTACAGGTACGGCACCGCGTCCAGGCGGAAACCGTCGATGCCCAGGTCCAGCCAGAACTTCAGCGCGGAGATCATCTCCTCCTGCACGGCCGGGTTCTCGTAGTTGAGGTCCGGCTGGTGGGAGAAGAAGCGGTGCCAGTAGTACTGCTTGCGGACCGGGTCGTAGGTCCAGTTGGAGGCCTCGGTGTCGACGAAGATGATCCGCGCGTCCTGGAACTGCTTGTCGTCGTCGGCCCACACGTAGTAGTCGCCGTAGGGCCCGTCGGGGTCCTTCCTGGACTCCTGGAACCAGGGATGCTGGTCGCTGGTGTGGTTCATGACGAAGTCGATGATCACGCGCATGCCGCGCTGGTGGGCGGCGTCGACGAACTCCACGAAGTCGGCCAGGTCACCGAACTCGGGGAGGACGGCGGTGTAGTCGGAGACGTCGTAGCCGCCGTCGCGCAGGGGCGACTTGAAGAAGGGCGGCAGCCACAGGCAGTCGACGCCGAGCCACTGGAGGTAGTCGAGCTTGGCGGTCAGGCCCTTCAGGTCACCGACGCCGTCGCCGTTGCTGTCCTGGAACGAGCGGACGAGGACCTCGTAGAAGACGGCGCGCTTGAACCAATCGGGATCCCTGTCCCTGGCGGGAGTGTCCTCGAAGGTGTCCGGAACGGGTTCGTTGACGATCATGTTGTGGGTGACCCTCCGATCTGCGGGTTGGACGGTCGCAGAACCGAGAAGACGTGCGCGGGGCGACGGCCCGGTTCGAGGCGCACATAGTTGGCCCTGCCCCAGTGGTAGGTCTCGCCGGTGAGCTCGTCGCGCACCGGCACCGACTCGTGCCAGTCCAGGCCGAGTTGCGGCATGTCCAACGAGACCGTGGCCTCCTGGGTGTGGTGGGGGTCGAGGTTGGCGACCACCAGAACCGTGTTCGAACCCTTCCGCTTCGAGTAGGCGATCACCGCCTCCTGGTCCGCGTGGTGGAAGTGGAGGTCGCGCAGCTGCTGGAGGGCCGGGTTCTCCCGCCGGATGGTGTTCAGGCGGGTCAGCAGCGGGGCGATGGTGCGTCCCTCGCGTGCGGCCGCTTCCCAGTCGCGGGGCCTGAGCTGGTACT
>NZ_JBVIPD010000025.1:44757-138345 GCF_055578235.1 Streptomyces sp. NPDC033136 | reverse complement strand
AACATCACCCGCAGCCGCCTCGGACGCCTCACCCGCCAAGGCTTCCTCACTCAACCCGGACGAGGCCGCTACCAGAAGCGGACTTAACGTCCACTGAGTTCAGTCATGTCGCCGACGAGCCGCATCCCGGGCCGGGGCGCGGTGAAGTCCCGGCCGATCAGGTCGAGCGCGAACACCGCCCGCTTCGCCTGCCGGGTCAGGCCCCGCCGCCGACGGCGGGTGATCCCGACGATCCGGTGCTTGCGCATCAGCCGCTCGATCTTCTTGGAGTTCACCACCCGCCCGGCCCGCCGCAGGGCGGCGTGGATCCGCGGGGCCCCGTAGGCACCGCGAGATCCGGCGTGAAGCACCCGAATCTCGCCCACCAGCACCTCCTCGGCCCGCTCCCGCACCGACCGGGCCGGCCGTGACGCCCTGTGCGCGTAGTAGGTGGAACGGGGCACTCCCAGCACACGGCACAGAAACGCAACGCTGTGACCTGCAGGATTACCCTCCGATGCCTTCTCCGCATCGATGAAACGACACCGTGCCACGGTGTCTACCTCATCTTGTCCTGCGCGAAGAAGGCGGTCGCTTTTCCCAGAACCTCGATCGTGGCCTCCTGCTCGCGAACCTTCCGCCGCAGCCGGACCAACTCCTCACGCTCCGCAGTGGTCAAAGCCCCGGCGGGTCCCTCACCGCGGTCGACCTTCGCCTGCTTCACCCACCCGCGCAGCCCTTCGGGACTCACGCCCAGATCCCTCGCGACCTCGGTGACCGTCTTCTCCGAGGACAACGCCAAGGCGACCGCGTCCCGCTTGAACTCGGCCGTGTACCGCTTACTCATGTTGCTCTTGCTACTCACTACCTGTGACTGCTTCCTCCGGGACCATCCGTCCCAGTATCAAGCTGTCCGGCTGGCAGGGGGAGCCTCAGAGCTCGGCGAGTTCAAGCAGCGTGCGCTCTCCCGAATCGCCGCTCAGCATCTGGAAATACAACGACTCCGGGAAGCCCTGGCCGCACAGTCCAATCTCCGGGCACTTCCCCGGGACCAGAAGGCATCCGCCCCATACGGATCATGCACCTGACCTCAGGGGTGCACGTCAACGGCTTGTCCGGGAGGAGTCAGCCGACCTCATTGCCATCCCTGCTTGCCCATGACATTGAGGGAGACAGAATGCGCACGCCGGGAGACGCAGCGGACCCGTGGAAAACAGCCGGGATTCTCGCACTGCTGCTGGGCGCCGGCGCAGGCATTGCCCACCTGCTGTTCGACGACCCCTCGCTCTTCGCGATCGCGGTCATCGCCGCCCTGCTGGCTCCCCTTCTCCTGCTCTGGACCCCCCGCCTTGCCTCCGTCCCGGCGGCGTCTCACCTTCCGGGGCCCCATGTGTGCACCGGCGACGTTCTCAATTACTGCGGTGCGAAGAGAATCCGCATCCACCTCAGTCCGCACCGCGCAGCGAGAGACTCGCGGTATTACGCCCTCAGTAGCCCTATGCGGCCTCGCTCCGGAGCCGGACGCGCACGCAGCAGCCGACGGCGGCGGCGAGAGGATGCCCTCCCTGTGACGGGACACCGGGAGGATCCTCATCGGCACGGGCGGCCATTCCTGCTACCCGTGTGCGTCAAGTTGTAGGTGCCAGACCGCCGGGCGGGTGTGCACGGCTTCAGGCCAGCGGGGAGATCCGTCGGTATGCGGCGCGGGCGTGAAGAAGGCGGGCACCCACCGTGCTCCCGCCTGCCGCGAGCAGCAGGCAGCCGAGGCGGTTGAGGTCGTGGTGGCCGGACCAGGAGAACTCGCCGATCGGAGGCACGGCGAACAGGGTGAAGAACATCCAGCAGACCAGTGCGGTACCCGGGGCGGCGGCGATGCGCGAACATACGCTCAGGGCGCCGGCGAGCGCGCACAGGGCGACGAGGTCGAGGACCGGGTCGCTGTCGTGGTCGAGGAGATTGTGGGTGGCGACCAGCGCGGGGGCGGCGACGGCGGCCGCCAGCCAGGTCACTGCGGTGTCCACTGGCTCCGGCACCGGCTTTGACCCTGTGCTCAGCGACCTCCACTTGATCACAACCGCTCCTTTCCGGGCTCCCTGCCGCTACGCGGCCACGGACATGATGCACCGCTGCAGAGCAGCCACCGCCTGCTGCCGACGGGAGTGCGCCAACTGCAAGTCGACGCGCGGGGCGGTGTGCAGCACGGCGCTGTTTCGGGCGGATCCACGAACGGTCCTCTGTGGCATCTCGCCCATACCCAAGCGTCGTTAGGCCGTAAATGCCCCCAGAATTGCCGTTTGCTGCCTGGGTAAAGTAATCGCCAAGTCGTCACCCGCATGTGGGCCTCCATTGCTGCCCGCATCCACACCGCAGGGAGATTCGTTGTGCCCGCTCCGCGTATGAGCAGTACGCCGCTGCCCGGGATCGGGGTCCGCTACGACCTCACCACCCGCGAGCACCGCCGCCTGTCGGTGGTTGCCCACCGCGACGGCAGCCGAAGCTTCAACGCCTACAGGCGGGACGACCCCGACGAGTGCGCGCTGTCGTTGAAGCTCACCGCGGGTGAGACGGAGGCCCTGATCGATGCGCTGATGCCGTCACACCACAGCCCGAACCTCCTGTCGACCACGGATCTCGGTCTGGTGGCGGAGCGCGTCGAGCTGACGTCGACCTCGCGCTGGAACGGCCGTGTCCTGGGCGAGACGCGGATGCGGACGGAAACCGGGGTGTCGATCGTCGCGGTGCTGCGCCGGGCTGGCGCGATTCCCTCGCCGGGGCCGGAGTTCCGGCTGGCGGGCGGGGACACCCTCATCGTGATCGGCACCCGCGAGGGTGTGGACGCAGCCGCCTCGATACTGGGACGGGAGTGATCTGGTGCACTCGTCCGCTGTCTTTCTGATCGAGTTCGGCGCGATCATCCTCGGCCTTGGCCTGCTGGGCCGGTTCGCCGGACGCTTCCATTTCTCCCCCATTCCGCTCTACCTGCTGGCCGGGCTCGCCTTCGGCGAGGGTGGTCTGCTGCCGCTGGGGGCGAGCGAGGAGTTCGTCGCGATCGGCGCCGAGATCGGCGTGATCCTGCTCCTGCTGATGCTGGGCCTGGAGTACACGGCCAGCGACCTCGTCTCCAACCTCAAGACGCAGTACCCGGCGGGACTGGTCGACGCCGCTCTGAACGCGCTGCCCGGTGCGGCGATGGCGCTGTTGCTGGGCTGGGGTCCGGTCGCCGCCGTGGTGCTTGCCGGGGTCACCTGGATCTCGTCCTCCGGCGTCATCGCCAAGGTGATGGGCGACCTCGGGCGGCTCGGCAACCGCGAGACGCCGGTCATCCTGAGCATCCTGGTGCTGGAAGACCTGGCCATGGCCGTCTACCTGCCGATCATCACCGCCCTGCTCGCCGGTGTGAGCCTGGCGGCCGGCAGCGTCACCCTGGCGATCGCGCTGGGGGTCGCCGGGCTGGTGTTGTTTCTCGCCGTCAGGTACGGGCGGGTCATCTCCCGGTTCGTCTCCAGTGACGACCCCGAGAAGCTGCTCCTGGTCGTGCTGGGTCTGACCCTGCTGGTCGCCGGTATCGCCCAGCAGCTCCAGGTCTCCGCCGCCGTCGGCGCGTTCTTGGTGGGCATCGCGCTCTCAGGCGAGGTCGCCGAAGGTGCGCACAACCTTCTGAGCCCGCTGCGGGACCTGTTCGCCGCCGTCTTCTTCGTCTTCTTCGGCCTGCACACCGACCCCGCCAGCATCCCGCCCGTCATCCTCCCGGCCCTCGCTCTGGCTGTGGTCACCGCCAGCACGAAGATCGCCACCGGTTACTGGGCCGCCAAGCGCGCCGGCATCTCCGCGAAGGGACGCTGGCGGGCGGGCGGTACTTTGGTGGCGCGCGGCGAGTTCTCCATCGTCATCGCCGGACTCGCCGTCACCGCGGGCATCGAGCCCGCGCTCGGGCCGCTCGCCACCGCGTATGTACTCGTGCTGGTCATCCTCGGGCCACTCACCGCCCGCTATACCGAACCGATCGCCACCCGCCTGACCGCGCGGCGCGGGAAGTCGGTCTCGGCCGTGGCCGCGGAAGCGGAACCCCGGCAGGGGGAGGAGCTGGAGCCGGTGGACGAGGGCAGCGTAGGACGCGCGTGACCGACGACGTGTGGGCGGCGATCACCAGTCGGGAGACCGCGCTGGTGCTCGCCGCCCTGTCCGTCTATGTCGGCGGTGGAGTCGGGCTTGCCCGGAGCCTGCCTCGGCTCCTGCACCGTGACGCGGGATGGAGACGGGACACGGACCGCGACCCGGTTCCCAGCGCGGTGGTGCTGACACTGATCGTGGTGCTGTGGCCGGCGAGCATCGGGTATCTGGGCTGGCGCGTCGCTCTGCGGCTCCACGCGAACCGTGCCCGGCGATGAGGGATGGCGGGACGATCGAGTGCCGTCCTCACGCGGTCGGGCTGATTCACTGGGGCTCAGGCGTCACCGCGTTGCGGCGTCGGGCTCCAGGTCACCGTGTTCGCCGAACCAGCGGGCGAGCTTGCCGCGGCGGCCGATGGCACGCAGGCGCCTTTCCGCCGCTCCCCGCACCTCCGGAGTGGTGATGAGGAGCAGCTCGTCTCCGGTGCGCAGTCCCGTGTCCGCGGTGGGGAGGATGGTCGTGCCCTCCCGGACGATGAGGGTCAGGACGGTCGGGCGCGGGAGGCGTAGTTCGCGGACCGTGACACCCCTGAGGCGGGAGCCTTCCGGGATGGTGAGGGTGAGCAGGTCGGCGTCGAGTACGTCGAGGGGCGAGGTCTCGACCTGGACGTCGCGTAGGGCGCCGGGGCGGGTCAGGCGGAGCAGGTGTGCGACGACGGGCAGGCTCGGCCCCTGAACGAGGGTGAACAGGACGACCAGGACGAACACGATGTTCAGCAGGTCACGGGCGCCTTCCACGCCGGAGACGATGGGGAAGGTGGCCAGCACGATGGGGACGGCGCCGCGCAAGCCCGCCCAGGAGATGAACGCCTGCTCACGCCAGGGCAGCCGGAACGGCAGCAGGCATGCGATGACGGAGAGGGGCCGGGCCGCGAGCAGCAGGACCAGGCCAACGGTGATGGCCGGGAGTACGGCGCCCGGCAGCTCGCTCGGAGTGACCAGGAGCCCGAGCATGACGAACAGGCCGATCTGCGCGAGCCAGCCGGTGCCTTCCGCGAAGGAGCGCGTGGCGGCCTGGTGCGGGAGCTTGGCGTTGCCGAGGACGAGTGCGGCCAGGTAGGCGGCGATGATGCCGCTCGCGTTCGCGGCGCCGGCCGCGGCGAAGGCGACGATGCCGAAGCCGACCGTCGCCAGCGGGTACAGGCCGGTCGACGGCAGGGCGATGTGCCGCAGCGCCGCGGCTCCAAGGCGGCCGGTGATCAACCCGAGCAGGCCGCCCACGACGAGCTGGTAGAGGACGTTGCCCGCGATGTGGGCGGGGTCGGGCAGGTCGACGGCGGCGGTGCTGAAGACCAGGACGAGAATGATCGTCGGGGCGTCGTTGAATCCGGACTCGGCTTCCAGCAGGCCGGTGACCTTCTGCGGCAGCGGCAGCGAGCGCAGAACCGCGAAGACGGCAGCGGCGTCCGTGGAGGACACGATCGCGCCCAGCAGGAGGGCCAGGTGCCAGTCCATTCCCAGCAGCCAGTGCGCCCCTGCCGCGGTGACCAGGACGGACAGTGCGACGCCCGCGGTGGCCAGGACGCCCGCGGGCAGCAGCAGCCGCTTGATGTCGCTCCATTGGGTGGTCAGACCGCCCTCGACCAGGATGACCGCGAGCGCGGCCGTGCCGAGCGACTGAGCCAGTGCCGCGTTGTCGAACTCCAGGCCGAGGACGTCTTCGCCGATGATCACGCCGACAGCGAGGAACAGCAGCAGGCTGGGCAGGCCGATCCGGTGGGCCGCTCGGGCGGCGGCGATGCTGGCGAGCAGTACCGTGCCTCCGACCAGGAGTGTGAAGTAGAGCTCTTGGAGCGTCACCCGGCTACCCCGCGCCCCGCGTGCCCGGTCCGCAGCGGGACGGCGTCATCGGGGCGGCTCGAAGAGATGGCCGGCGATCCCGGCGGCCACGATCCCGGAGGCGAGCAGGAGACCATGGGGGAGGATGATCCCCGCGATGAATGCCGCAAGGGCCAGGGCGAGCACGCACCACGCCGCCTTTCGCCCGTGTGGACGCCGCTGGTATTCGCGCGGCGCAAGGGGGCGTCCGGCGGACAGTGCCCGTACGAAGGCGGGGTCGTCCCAGCGGGTTCTTGCCGCCAGCGCTTCCAGTGGCTGATCGCCGAAGACTGCCATGACCCCTCCTTCACCACCGCGCGGCGACCATCCACATGCGTTGTGTGACCGGCCGACCGCGCTCCACGCCCCACCTGTTCCTCCTTCCACTGGTCCCACCGTGACTTCCATGGTCGTGGGCATTCAGGCCGACCGGTATCGGTGCCAGCACCCATTCGGCCGCATGGACGGGAACTCGTCGTGGCGGACGACGCCAGGGCGCTGATGGGTGGCGTCACGGATGGACGCGGACTGCGAACGCTGTGACGCTGGCGGCATGGGTGAGGAACGGACGCGACATCCGGCGGACGATCGGCTGAGAAGCCGCCCTGCACGGGCACCGGGCCTGACCCTGTTCTGGCGCGTGTTCCTGCTCAATGGCGTCGTGCTGGTGGCGGCGACCGTCGCGCTGCTTTTCGGCCCGGTCACGGTGTCCACGCCCGCGCTCCTCACCGAGGCGGTCGTTCTCGCTGCCGGTCTGGCCGTACTGCTCGTCGCCAACGCCCTGGTCCTGCGCGTCGGTCTCGCGCCCCTGGCCCGGCTGGCCCGCACGATGAACACCATCGACCTGCTCCGCCCCGGGCCCCGCCTCGCCTTCGCCGGGCACGGCGAGATCACCACGCTGATCGCGGCGTTCAACGACATGCTCGACCGGCTCGAAGCCGAGCGCGCGGCCAGCACGGGCCGCGCCCTGTCCGCGCAGGAGGCCGAACGACGCCGCATCGCCCAGGAACTCCACGACGAAGTCGGCCAGACCCTCACCGCCGTCCTCCTGGAACTCAAGGGCCTCGCCGACCGAGCCCCCGAGCCGCTGCGCGGCGAACTCCACGAGGTGCAGGAGACCACCCGCAACAGCCTCGACGAGATCCGCCGCATCGCCCGCCGCCTGCGCCCGGGCGTCCTGGAAGAACTCGGCCTCACCAAGGCTCTGCGGGCGCTCGCCACCGAGTTCACCGGCCCGTCTCTCACGGTCCGGCACCGCATCGAACCCGACCTGCCGCCCCTCACCGACGAGACGGAACTCGTCCTCTACCGCGTCGCCCAAGAAGCCCTCACCAACACCGCCCGCCACGCTCAGGCACGCCACGCGGACATCCGCCTCTGCCGCCTGCCCGGAGCCGTCGAGCTCAGTGTGCGCGACAACGGCCGCGGCATTTCCCGGACGTCCGAAGGCGCCGGGATCCGCGGCATGCGCGAGCGCGCCCTGCTCGTCAACGCCGACCTCGACCTCCGTCCCGTGCCCGGTGGCGGCACCGAAGTCCGCCTGAGCGTCCCCGTGCCCGAACGGAACACAGCATGACCACCCCCACCCGCGTCCTGCTCGCCGACGACCACGCCCTGGTACGCCGCGGAGTGCGGCTCATCCTCGACCACGAGCCCGACCTCACCGTCGTCGCAGAAGCAGGCGACGGCGCCGAAGCCGTCGAAGCCGCCCGTGCCCACGACCCCGACCTCGCCATCCTCGACATCGCCATGCCCCGGCTCACCGGCCTCCAGGCCGCCCGCGAACTCACCCGTCGTAAACCGGGCCTGCGCATCCTCATGCTCACGATGTACGACAACGAGCAGTACTTCTTCGAAGCACTCGCCGCCGGCGCCTCCGGCTACGTCCTCAAGTCCGTCGCCGACCGCGATCTGGTCGAAGCCTGCCGCGCCGTCATGCGCGGCGAGCCCTTCCTCTACCCCGGCGCCGTCAACGCCCTCATCCGCAGCTACCTCGACCGCCTCCGCGACGGCGCGGACCTCCCAGCGAAGCCCATCACCGACCGCGAGGAGGAAATCCTCAAACTGGTCGCCGAGGGCAACACGTCGAAGCAGATCGCCGATCTGCTCTACATCAGCGTCAAAACCGTCGAACGCCACCGCGCCAACCTGCTCCAGAAACTCGGACTCAAAGACCGCCTCGAACTCACCCGCTACGCCATCCGCGCCGGCCTCATCGAACCCTGACCACCCGCGCGCCACGGGCAGTGGCGTACCGGCCTGCGGGCTATCACGTGCCCCGCCCTCGCCTTGGCCGTCGTTCCGGCCGGCACGAGACTGCCCATGGAGGCGTCGGGGCCACGGTACGCGCGGGGCGAGGCGCAAGGTTCCTTGGTCACGACTGGCGGAGGAAATGATCCATCAGCCGGGCCGCCCTGATCGCACCGACTGTCCGTGTCCGCATCCCGTCCGACTCGACCACGGCCACCAACGGGGTATGCGTCCGGACCATCAGTTCAGCGATCTCGATGGCGCTGGCGGACACACCGACAACCGTGGGCAGCTCGCGCTGCCCCTGACCGCTCAACCACTCGGCGACCGTCAGCCCTTCCAGTACATGCGACAGCCGCTCGCCGTCGCCAGCCCGAAGCGAATGTGCCAAGGAAGGCTCACGCAGGACGTACTCCGGCACGATCACCCGCAGCAGTTGCGAGCCGGGCACGATCGCGTACGGCCGCTCGTCCCGGTCCACCACCAGCAGGGCCGGGAGTTGGTGCTCGGCGAACAGGCGGGCCGCCTCCATAGCGTCGTCGTCCGTGCCGACCACCGGGTAAGGCTCGGCCAAGTCACTCGCACGCATCTACTTCCCCTCGCTTTCCCGGGCCTCCTGTGCCGACCAGCGCCGTCCGGGGAATTCGGAGCGCGCCCGCCACGGGCCCCCGGGGACGTCACACGACTCCGACCCCGCTGACCGCCGTCACTGTGGGAATGCCCCGTCCCCGGCTCGCCGACGCGCAGCGGCTGGCCGCCGCCGTGCCCAAAGGCGAGGAAGACAGCCGCGTGTGTCCGCTGTTCAGGCCGGCGTTGTACCGCTGTCCCCGCCCTGGTCGCCGCGCCGGAGCAACAGGTCGAGAACCTCGGCCGCAGCCATGGCGGCAAGGGGGTACGGCCGCAGGACGAGGTCGGCGCCGACGGCGGCCAGCTGCTCGGCGTCGCGCTCGGAATGGGCGGTGAGAGCGACCTTGCCCCGATAGTCGTGATGGCGCAGTCCGTGGAGCAGGGCCTTGCTCGTCTCCGGCAGGGGGATGGTGCTGATCACGCAGCGGGCGTGGGAGAGGGGAAGGTTCTCCAGCAGGTGCATGTCCTCGGCGCTGCCGAACATGGCAGCCACGCCCTCTCGCTCGCTGCGGGCCACGCGGTGCGGATCGAAGTCGACGCCCAGGACGCGGTGACCGGTCTTGCCAAGCTGGTCGGCGATAGCACCGCCGAAGCGGCCCAGGCCGTAGAGGATCACGTCGGCTTCCTTCTCGTGTCCGTGGAGGTCCCGCTTTCTGCCGTCGGTGCGTTCGAGTACCGACAGCCAGCGTCCGAGGCGGGCGTAGATCTGGTGGGAGTAGAGGATGAGGTAAGTGGAGCCGCCGATGGTGATCAGTCCGACGACGGTGATCAGGCTGACCGTGGCGCCGGTGATGTGGCCAAGGCTGAGGCCGAGGGCGGCCAGGATGAGGGAGAACTCAGAGATTTGCGCCACCGTGAGCCCAGCCAGGAACCCCACCCGTACGGGATAGCGCATGGCTGCCATGATCAGCACGACGATCAGCGGGTTGCCGACGAGCACGAAGACGGAGAAGATCGCCGCCTCAGTGAGCTGTCGGGAGGCGTCGCTGAACTCCAGCCGCGCGCCCAGTTCGAGGAAGAAGAACAGCAGTAGGAAGTCCCGCAGGCTGACGAGACGGGCGCCGATCGCGTCCCGGTACGGCGTCGTAGCGAGCGAGACCCCCGCCAGGAACGCCCCGACCTCGCTGCTGAAGCCCATCCAGTCGCTCAGGGTCGCCACCGAAACCGCATAGGCCACGCCGAAGAGGAGCAGCAGCTCCTGCGAACGGGCCACCTGGTGCAGCACCTTCGGCAGCACGTACCGCATGAGCAGGCCCACCCCGGCCAGCAGCCCCAGGCCCTTCGCGAAAACCAGGGCGACATCCACGGCCACGTTGTCACCGGCTGACCGCCCGAAGGCGGTCAGCACGATCATCACCAGGACCACCACGATGTCCTGGACGATGAGGAAGCCGACCGCGATCCGCCCGTGGAGCTGCTCCAGCTCCCGCTTGTCCGACAGCAGCTTCACGATGATGATCGTGGACGAGAAGGTCAGCGCCACCGCCAGGTACAGCGCCGTGACCGTGTCCATGCCCAGGCCGATGGCGATCAGGTAGCCGATGACCGAGGTGAACAAGACCTGACCGAGTCCGGTCGCCAGGGCGATCGGACCGGTGGTACGGATCAGGTGCAGGTCGAGCCGGAGGCCGACGAGGAACAGCAGGATCGCGATGCCCATCCGCGCCAGCAGCTCGATCGTGCCGTCCGCCTCAACCCAGCCGAAGCCCGTCGGCCCGACCAGAATGCCCACGCCGATGAACGCGACGATCAGCGGCTGCCGCAGGCGTACGGCCAACAGCCCGACGAACGCGGAGATCGCCAGGATGACGGCGGTGAGGGCGAACCCGTGCAACTCCATCACTCCCGTCCGACCACAGCCAGCCGCTCGCCGTGGTCCCCGGCGACGAGGCGGGGCCGCCGTCCGGTCATCTTCTCGCCTCCCGAACGACCAGGACATCGCACCGGGCACGCCGCACCACGTGCTGGGCCACGCTGCCCAGCAAGGCATGCTCCAGCTTCGACCGCGCCCCCGTGCCGATCACAATCAGATCGACTCCATGGAGCCCGGCCAGTTCCGGGACGGTGCTCGCGGGACTCCCCCAGGTGACCAGCAGATGAGGAGGATCCGGGAAGTCCAGCGAGTCCACCAGACGCTCGGCCCGAGGCCGTACCTCCTCCAGAAACACATGCCGCAGCTGTGACAACTCCTCCTCGCTCACCCCGTGCATCCGCATCAGGTGTTCGCCCGGCACGGCACAGACGTGCACCGCGTAGTGCTCCGCACCCGGAGTCAGCGCGATACCGCACCGCGCCGCCTCCCGCGACGAGTCGGTCACGTCGACCGCGAGCAGAACCGTACGGTAGGCGCCGCCGGGCGGCCCTCGCACCACCAGCACAGGGGCCCTGCTGGAGCGGATCAAGTTCTCCGGAGTCGTGCCCAGCAGCAGGTCGGCCAGCCGGTCCTCGCCATGCGCACCGACGACGAGCAGATCAGCCGCACAGTGCTCCACCTCCAGCGCGACCGTCGGACTCACCCTGCCGACACGCACCACCACATCCACGCCCGCCCCACCCGCGCACTGGCGCACATGGCCTGCCAGCCGCTCACGCACCTGGTCCAGCACATCGGCATCCAGCCGGGGAGACACCACGCACAAGGCGGTGACCCGCGCCTCATGCAACCGGGCGAGTCGCACCGCACGCCCCACGGCGCTGCTCCCACCACGGGACAGGTCTGTGGCCGCCAGCAGCCGACGGAACCGCGCCGTGCCCATGGCGACCACCCTCCAGCCACACACGCCGCCGCCACGGCACGTGCGAGCACGGCACTCCCCGGCTCACCAGACCGGCAGCCACGCGAAACGCCTCCTTGTACACCACCGTCCCCCAGCCCCGCCCACCCTGCCAGGCGAGGGCGCCCCCTACCACCGCTCATGTCTCCGCCGCCAGCCGTTTGGGGGTACAGGGGCCGCTCGGGAAGACACTCAGGCCGACGGTCTTCCTGTTCAGAGCACGCACCGCTCTCGCGAGCGCCGCTGTCCCAAGCTCAGAGCTCGGGCAGCAGTGGCTCGCCGAAGAGCAGGCGGAGACGATCGAGGTGCTGCGAAAAGCCGCGGTCTTCTTCGCGGAGGAGAGCGATCGATGAGCGAGGTCTACGCGTTCATCGAGGCGGAGAAGACCACCCACGGCGTTGCTCTCATGTGCCGGCTGCTGAAAGTGGCCCGCTCCTCGTTCTACGCATGGCTGGCTGGTGAGAAGACCCGGCGGGCGAGGCAGGCCGCGGACGACGCCCTGGCGCACGAGATCACCGTGCTGCACCTCGCCTCCCGCGGCGTTTACGGGGTGCCGCGCATCCATGCTGAGCTACGTCGGGTCGGGCACCGCATCGACCGCAAGCGCGTCGAGCGCGTCATGTGCGAACGCGGCATCACCGGCGTGACCCGCCGCAGGCGCAGGTCGCTGACCCGCCCGGCCAAGAGGGCCGTGCCCGTTGACGGGCCGCAGGACCCAGACTCCCCCTGCGGCCCGCTGCCCAACCCCTGTAGGTGCACGAGCCTTCCAACGGCCGCACAGAAGCGCCGTCCGCGTCGACTCGCCTCAGGGAGCCTGTGTCGTCAAACGATCGTTCGACGACAGGCGCGGCCAGCATCCAGTGAACCCGGACATTCTGATACCTCGGGGCGGGCGCCGATCCCATCAAATCCGACGTGCTGCCGACAACGCGGCGACGGCCTCCATCACGCCGTGGGTCAGCGTCCTTCCCGCGGGTGCCGCGCTCAACTCCAACTCCAAGGGCTGGCAATACGTCCGGGACACCGGCGGTACGGTATTCACCCCCAACTCCCGAGATCTCCCCGTCGGCAGCTACCCGCCGTGGATTCTGGCGAACGACGGCTACGGCCCTCCCACTGGCCCCTACGACCTGAAGACCGTCTGGCAGGCCGCCGACCTGCGGCGACCGGCAGCCGCTCCCGCCTGCCGCAGTCGCCGAACGGGAAGACCCTGGGCGCCGGGTCGGCGCGGCGCCCAGGGCCGGCGGCACGCCGGGCTGTGGAGCCCGCGCCGGAGGGCCTTCGAATGTTCGGACGCGCCGCGCGGGGAAACGGGGGCGCAGTGTCGTGCGATCCGGCCGTCGGCCGCAGAACCCCAGCGGCCTGGCATCGAGGTGGCTCATTGTGTTCGAACGGGCACAGAGAGTGCTTGTGGTGCGGGTGAGCGTGGGCAAATCATGAGTGGTCCCTCGATCTCTCGTGAAAGGACGCCCGCCTTCATGGCTCACCGCAAGGTGTATCTCGCCGTCGGCAGGACCAACACCCGGATCTACCGCTTCGATCCCATCGACGGTGACACCCGCGTCGTCGAGAACGTGCCGCCCTACGCGCCCGGCTACACCGCCATGGGTGCGCAGTACCGTGGCGACGACAAGGAGCCCCTGCTGCTGGCCGTGAGCCACAACAAGCTCATCACCATCGACGTGGCGGCCGGCACCCTGAAGGACCAGGTCATCGACGGGCTGCCGAGCGGGCCCTGGTTCGACGGTGACATGGATCCCGACGGGAAGATCCTCTTCGTCGTCAGCAACCCCGACGTGCACAGCTATGCCATTGATGTGGCGGCCCTGAAGGCCATGCCTCGTAACGCCCCGGGAAGCGGCCGGTGGGACGACTTCGCCTACCACCCCAAGGACGGGCGGCTGATCTCGGTGGAGGGCGACAACGGCGACCTGCTGCTCGTCGACCCGAGCCGGCAGCCCATGAAGACCCTCCTCAAGAAAGGGGTCTTCCCGTCGGCGGAAGCCAGCACCGCAGCAGGCTCGCGAAAGTCGTACTCGGCCACCTTCTTCGACCAGGACGGCAACTTCTACGCGGTCGACTCCGCGGGCAACGTCAACCACCTCGACTTGACCACGGCCACGATCCCCGACCACTCGCAGCGCATCGGGCGGGGGAGGGTACCCGTAGGCGCCCTGGAAATCATGAACGGCGCCGGGCGTATCACCCCCCTACCTGTCCCGCCCAGTTACGACGAGATCGACGTGTCCAAGAAGTGCAACCGGACCTGGGAGAGCAGCGAGCCCCGGGGCAGGGTCTACAGCTTCGACCTCACGCTCACCGCCGTCAGCAAGGACAGTGGCAAGGCCGAGGACGTCAGGAGGTTCCGGATCTCCTTCGATCTGCCTTCGGTGAAGGGCGCAAAGGCCGAAGCATCCGGCGTACGTGTCATCGCCCAGGATGGCAAGGCGTACCTGGAAGCCGAGAACGACCAGTTCCTGGCCGCGGGCAGTTCTCGGCTGATCACTGTGCAGATCACCGTCCCGGGGGACCCGTCTCACCTGCCCCAGGAGTACCCCCTCGACGGCCTCAAGGCCACACGCCTGCCCAGCCGTTGATCAATTCGCACTGGACCGACCTCGCCGTCGGCCGATCCCAGACGTCACCTGGCGCACCTGCACCACCGCCCTTGAGAGCTCCGGGCCTGCACTGGCTCATCCGCGCAGAGCCAACTTCCGAACATGTCGGCCACCTGGTCGAAGTCCGTTTGCAACGTGCGCCCACGCCGCTGCGCCGGCCCTGGAAAACCGCTCATTCACCCCAGCTGATGTGACGCGTCCAGCGCCGCGTCGCCCGAAAGCACGGAGGAGCCATCTCATGAGCCTGACAGCCCCCCAGACCGCCGCCGACCGCCCGGAGTACGGCAGGGCGAAGTATCCCTTCCACATCACCAAGGAAGAAGAACGGCAGTTGCGCCTCAAGGGCGCCGAGGCCGTACCGTCGCTGGTGATCGGACAGGCCACCTCCTTCGACGAGTACGCCCGCCAGCTGATGATCCCACCGGCCGTCATGGACCTCGCGCGCAAGGCCGAGGACCTGCGCCTGTCGCCTTGGGAGATCGAAGCCATGCGCAAACACCTCGCCCCCGCCGCCGAACCCGGTGACAAGGTGGGGCTCCTGCGCCAGATCCTGGTGGAGAAGTACAAGAAGGACCACACCCATCCGCCCTACATTCGCGTCGCCTGCTCCGGCCGTGGCGAGTACGACGACCTGGCCCGCGAACACGGTCACCTGCACCACGACGACCACCCGAAGGGCGACATCGGCTCGCCCGTGGTCCTGGAGATCTGGCCGGCGCAGCACTACTCGCCCATCCACTCCCACGGCCACACAACCGGCATCGTCTTCTGCCTCGCCGGCCAGCTCGACATCATGGTCTACGAACACCTCAAGTGGGACGCCCGCAAACTCGGCCTGCTGACCCTCACCCCCGGCCAGTGTGCCTGGCTCTCCAAGGACAACTACGCCGTGCACCGGGTGTACTGCCCGATCGACGGCGGCGGCGGCACCACCGGCCCCGGCTACATGAACTCCACCGCCGAATTCGGCGCCAGCTTCCACGTCTACCTCAACCCGGAGCAGACCGCCGTCCACCCCGACCATGACGGCGACAGCTACAACCGTGACTCCTTCGACTACATCGACGAGAAGTCCAAGAAGCGCCGCTCCTTCGCCACCGAGTCCGACCTCTCCTGGGGAATTCTCCGCCGAGTCCTGGCCAACACCCCGCTGACCTGAGAAGCCCTATCTCAACCGATCACGGAACGTGCGGTTCGAACAGGTTTCCCGCCGGCCTGATCTTCCTGTTGTACGCGCATGGAGACAGGGCCTCTCGGTGGCTCGGGGATGCGAATCTGACCGAGCAGCGCGGGGAGGCCCTGATCCTTGTTCTAAGCTCACGGTCTGGGACAAGACCCAGTGGGTGGTGGGCACACAGACCGAACTCGCGGCGGTGTTCGGCCTGGACATGGACGCGGTGCGCGTCATCTCACCGTTCGTCGGCGGCGGTTTCGGCACCGCGCTGCGCTGCTGGCCGCATGTGGTCGTCGCCGCGCTGGCCGCCCGCGAGACGAAGCGTCCGGTCAAACTCGTGCTGAGCCGCAAGCAGATGTACCTCGGGACCTGATTCCGGCCCTCATACGAGTACCGCCTGCGCCTGGGCAGTGACCGGCGCGGCCGTCTGACCGCCGCGGCGCATGAGCTGGACGCCGAGACGTCGTCGTACGAGAAGTTCACCGAGGCCATCCTGGCGGCCGGGCAGATGCTCTACAGCATGCCCAACGTGTCCCAGAGGTACCGGACGGTGCCGCTGGACCTGCCCACACCGCTCTACATGCGCGGCCCCGGCTTCCAGACGGCCTCCTTCGTCATCGAGTCAGCCATGGACGAACTCGCCCACAAGCTCGGCGTCGACCCGATCGAGCTGTGTCGACGCAACGAACCGAACGAGGACGAGTCGACCAACCTGCCGTTCTCCACGCGCCCGGCGGGCTGGGCGCGCACTACGGAGCCGAGCGCGCCGGATGCACGGTGATCCCGGCCTCCGGTGGCATGACGGCACGCCAGGTGCAGATCATCCAGGACTTCCGGCCCGAGATCATCATGGTGACCCCGTCCTACATGCGCACCCTCCTCGACGAGTTCGAGAAGCAGGGCATCGACCCGCTCACCAGCTCCCTGAAGGTGGGCATCTTCGGTGCCGAGCCGTGGACCGAGGAGATGCGCCGCGAGATCGAGGAGCGCATGGACATCCACGCCGTCGACATCTACGGCCTGTCCGAAATGATCGGCCCCGGCGTGGCGCAGGAGTGCGTGGAGACCAAGGACGGTCCGCACGTGTGGGAGGACCATTTCTACCCCGAGGTGGTCGACCCGCTCACGGGCGCCGTCCTGCCAGAGGGCGACAGTGACGAGCTCGTCTTCACCTCCCCACCAAGGAAGCCCTTCCGATCATCCGGTACCGCACCCGCGACCTGACCCGGCTGCTGCCCGGCACCGCCCGGCCCGTCTTCCGCCGCATCGAGAAGGTCACCGGCCGCAGCGACGACATGATCATCCTGCGTGGAGTCAACGTCTTCCCCAGTCAGATCGAGGGGATCGTGCTGAGCACCCCCGGCGTCGCCCCGCACTTCCAGATCCAGCTCACCGAGCGCGGCCGCATGGACCATATGATCGTCCGAGTCGAGGCCCGCCCCGGCGCCGGCCCCGAACGGCGCGAGACGGCCGCCCGAACGATCGTCCAGGGCGTCAAGGACGGGGTGGGCGTCACCGTCGAGGTGGCCGTAGTCGACCCCGGGACCCTGGAGCGCTCGCTCGGCAAGCTCCGCCGCGTCAAAGACCTCCGCCAGGCGTGACAGCCGGTATTGCGAGAAGAGCCGGGTGAACAGAACGCCTGTGCAGGGTCCTGCCGTCCGTCGTGACCGTCCCGTCTACGACCGGCCTCACCGCTGCCTGTCAAGAGGCGGAACGCATGCCGCACAACCTCCCCGAGCACCCCGACTTCTTCGCCCGTCACCGCACCCTGCTGGAACAGGCGGTCACGGCGCTGAAGGGCCGAGCTTCCGAGGCCGCGTCAGCTCGGAGCGTGCCCTCCGCGCAGGGTGTCGGCGGTGCGGTCGCCGACTCGGGGGGAGGGGAGGGGGACCCGCGCCGTCTCGCGTAACGCGTGGGCGATGGCGCGCGCTTCGATGCCCGCCTGACGAAGGACACCCGTGAGGGGATTGGTGTATCCGGCGAAGTAGAGGCGTGCGGCTTCAGGATGGGTCTGTGCCCCTGAGGCGAGGGGTTGTCCGGCCTGGTCGAGGACGCCCAAAGACCCGACCAGGCCGTGCAGGTTGGGGCGGTACCCGGTGGCGGCGATGACCGTGTCGGGGCGCAGCCGGGTGCCGTCGGCCAGGACCACGTCGGGGCCGTCGAACGCTTGGACGGCCGCGACTGGTTCGACCCGACCGGACCGGACGGCGTCCACGAAGCCGTGGTCGAGCACCGGGTTGACCCCTTCGCGGGCATTGCGGGTGTACAAGCCGGTGCGGGGCCGCGGCAGTCCCCGGGAGGTCAGGTCCGGCACCGAGAGACGTTGCGTGAGGAGGGAGGTGCGGTCGCGCCACGCGAGCGGGAGAGCCTCCGTCAGCCTGCCGACAGCATGCCATCGGGCGCTGGAGCGGGGCAGGATGTTGGGTGGGGTGCGGACTGCGATCCGTACCCGTTCGGCTCCGGCCCCGGCCAGGGCACCGGCGATCTCGGTACCGCTGTTACCGGCCCCGACCACCAGGACGTCCCGCCCGCGGTAGGGGGCCGGAGAGCGGTAGTGGGCAGAGTGCAGCAGGGTGCCGGTGTAGGTCGAACGCCCGGGCCAGTCGGGGAGGTTCGGGGTGTGACAGCGGCCGGTGGACACCACGACCGCACCAGTGGGCACCGGACCGTCGGGGGTGTGGACCAGCCACTGGGCTCCCGAGCCCGGCGCGGCCCGCTCGATGCGCCGCACCGGGGTGGCCACCCGGACGTCGAGTTGGTGATGGGTGACGTAACGCTCCAGGTATCGCACGTAGTCGTCCCGGCTCACCCACGGGCCTGCCTGGCGCGGCACCGGCAGGCCGGGGAGTTTCGAGGTGCCGGGGGTGGTGTGCAGGCGCAGATGGTCATAGCGCTGCGCCCAGCTCGCTCCGACTCGGTCCGACCGTTCCAGGATCACGGCCGGTACTCCGGAGCGGCGCAGTAGCGCGGCGACCGCCAGGCCGTGGGGGCCGGCTCCGATCACGATCGTGGGAGCGCTGAAGTCTGGCTGTGGTGTCGGGGGCATCGGCTTCTACAACGGCAGACCGTGGCTCACGTCACGCGCCACGGGAAGGCGCGAACATCTGGAGCGGCGATGACGACTGTGCGCCGGCACAGCGGGTGGCTGCCGTTACACCGGCGGTACGGTCTCGTTGGACACCGGGCAGCAGCGCGCCGCCTCGCACAGGGGGCCGCCCAGGGCCCGGATCGTCCGGTCGAGCGCAGCTGAGCGGCCATGAGCCGGAGCAGGCCAGGGACATGAGCCTGCCCGACCCCGGCCTCTGCGGCGGGCTCCGGCGGCTCGCTTCACGTGTCCGATCCTTTGAGGGGCTCATGTGCAGGCAGTAATGGCGCGCCACCGGCCACGGCTGCGGATCAGCGGAGTCCGCAAGGCGTACGGCCGCAGGCAGGTACTGCAGGACGTCGATCTTGACGTACCGGCCGGGACGCTGGTGGGAGTCGTCGGCGAGAACGGGGCGGGCAAGAGCACTCTGCTGCAGATCGCCGTGGGACACCTCGCACCCGACCGCGGAACGGTGACACGGACCGGAGCGGTGGGGTACTGCCCACAACAGGCGGTACTCAACGATGCGTTCACCGTCGGACAGCATCTGCGGTTGTTCCAGATGGCCTACCGGCTGCCGACGCTGGAGCGCGCCGGCGAACTGATGGAGCTGCTGGCGCTGACCGGTTGCCGCCGACAGCAGGTCGGCGAGCTCAGTGGCGGAACGCGACAGAAGCTGAACCTGCTGATCGCTCTCATGCACGATCCGCAGTTGCTGGTCCTGGACGAGCCCTACCAGGGCTTCGACTGGGACACCCATCAACGGTTCTGGACCCTGGCCGCCGATCTGCGTGATCAGGGCCGGTCGATCATCGTGGTGTCGCACCTGCTGCACGACCTGCACCACTTCGACGCGATCGCTCACCTGCGCCAGGGCCGTCTGCACTTCGAGGAGACCAACCGTTGAGGCTCTCCTGGACGGCATTCACCGAACTGCTGCGCTGCACTCTGCTGGGCCACCTGCGTAACCGGCTGGCCTTGGTTCTGGCGGTCGCGTTCATCCCCGTCTGGATCGCCGTGGCACGCCTGTGCACCTCCGACGAGATGGTGCGCATCTGGCTGGACGCCATCAGCGCCCGCGCCTCCGCCCCGGCCAGCCAGGTGGGCCAGGTGGCCAGCGCTCTGGGCGCCATCACCATGGTCGCCGGCTTCATCACCTTCACCGAGACCTTCCAGTCCCGGCAGATGGACCGCCGTCTGCTGCTGGCCGGCTACCCCCGACTGCCCATGCTGCTGGCGAAGCTTGCCGCCGTCGCCCTCACCGCCGCCCTGCTGGCCCTCTACACCACGAGCCTGCTGTGGATCTCCCTGCCCGTACGCCACGCGGTCCCCCTGACGCTGGGACTTGCGGGCGCCGGTCTCGCCTACGGCGGCATCGGCCTTCTGCTCGGCTCTCTGGTCCGCGGCGAGCTGGAGGGCTTCTTCCTCATCATCATGCTCAGCCTGGTCGACACCGGACTGCAGAACCCCGTCTTCAACACACTCATGGATGTGGCAGGCGTGTCCGCCCTTCCTCTCTACGGCGTGACCCAGCTGGCGCTGAGCTCAGCCCTCACCGCGCACATTCCCTGGTTCCACGGCCTGCTCTCCCTCACCTGGTCCGCAGCGACCGGTGCCCTGGCCCTGCTCGTTCTGCACACCCACCGCCCTTCCCGCTCCTCGTGGTCGCACAGGAAGCGAGTCCAGGCAGGGTGATGAATCAAGGAGTCCGGCGCACAGTGGAGTTACCCGACGTGACGCCTGCGGACTGTCGCCCTTGTCCGTCCGAGCAGGACTGCGGTCGCCGCCGGAGACGACCACCAGCCACTGGTCGTGGGTTTCGTCGCGGATGACCTTCGGGTCGCGAAAGGGTCGCCGATAACGGTGACGGAGTCGCCCGGCGTGATCCGGGCCTGGTGGGCAGCGTGGTGGCCGGTGCCGTACGTCGAGGGTCACGTCCACGCCGTCCCCGCCGGTGGCGTCGAGCACTGCCTGGGTCAGGTCCTCCTCGCCGGTGACTACGACCGTGCCGGGCCCGGCACGCTCGAGTAGGTCGGCGTTGGCGGCTGGCGGCTGGCGGCTGGCGGCGGTGCGGGTGGTAGCGATGAGTGGAAAGCGGCGCGGCCTTCACGGCGTTGCTCCGCGCGGCGGCCGGGTGAGGCGTTACGTCAGGCGGCGTGCGAAGTGTGCTGGTGTCGCATGGTATTGCTTCTTGAAAGCGCGGATGAAGTGGCTGCTGTCGGTGAAATGCCAGAGTGCGGCGGCCTCGGAGACGGTGAGCTGTGATCCGGAGGCGGTGAGTGCCTCGGCCGCTTCCTCCAGGCGCCGGCGGCGGATGTAGGCGCTGAACGACTCGTCCAGGCTCGCGAAGGCCCGCTGCAAGGTGCGTACTGAGACGTGCAGTTGCGCGGCTATCGCGGACGGCGACAACTCGGCGTCGGTGAGCCGGGCATCGGCGAGGTCCTTGGCCGCTTGTGCCAGCGCCGGGGTGAAGGTGGGCTCGCGGTCGTCGAAGTGGTCGAGGATCAGCCCTTTGGCGAGTTCGAGCAGGGCGTTGCGGGACGCGTGCGCCCCCGCCGGGCCGAGGTCACTCACGGTCCGCTGCACCGTGCTGGTGTGCGCCATGAGGATCTGCGCCGCGGGCGAGGTGGCCTGGCCGGTGCGCGGTTTCCCGGTGATCAGGGGCCGCAGATCGTCGCCGGGAAAGATGAAGATGCGGGTGCCGATCACGGGGGTGGTGTGGAAGTGATTCTCCGTCACGACGTGGTGCATGAAGTAGCTGCCGGCCGAGACGTACGCGTCACCGCCCTGATCGTGCGGGTCTTGCAGGGCCACCGCACCGCGCAGCCCGACGTACAACCTGACCTGATCGTGCTCGTACGTCCCGACTGCCCGGGTGCTGACGGATGAGGACGCCCAGAGTTCGTTGACGGCGGTGTCCTCCAGGACCACCGAGCGCATCGTTCCCTGGAAGCCGTCGACGGTGGAAGCGCTGAATTCCGGCAGCGGGTACAGGTCTCCCATACGGTCGTTCCAGGTGTCGATGAACGGCTCCCACGTTCCCCGACCGGTGCCGGCGGAGTCGGCGTCGACGGTGAACGTGCCCACTTTCCCGCCTGGCCCAAGGAAACGCGGCCTGCTCGTCATGTGTCCTCCGCCCCGATGAGGATGTCGCCGGAATCCCATCCTGTGTCGCGAAGGTACACCCGTTCTACGTACACCTGTTCCTACGCTTGGTGGCGCTTCGACCTCCCAGACGATCTACCGCCTGCCGGCCGTGCCCGGCGCCGCAGCCACCGTGTCTTGCTTCGCGCGGGGCGCAAGGCGACCGCGACCGCGCGGGCGAAAGTGAGAAGAACCATGAAGGCAGTGCGCTTCCACCAGTACGGCGACCCCGACGTCCTGCGTTACGAGGACGTGGAGCAGCCGGTTCCCAGCGCCGGGCAGGTGCGGGTCCGTGTTGCGGCGACCTCGTTCAACCCCGTCGACGCCACCATCCGCGCCGGGTTCATGCAGGGACCGATCCCTGTGACGCTGCCGCACACACCCGGCATCGACGTCGCCGGCACGGTCGACGCGCTCGGCGAGGGCGTGGCCGGCATCCAGGTCGGGGACCAGGTCATCGGCTTCCTGCCGATGGCGGGGCCCGGCGCCGCCGCGGAGTACGTCCTGGCACCGGCCGAGGCGCTGACGCCGGCGCCCAAGAGCGTCGCGCTGTCCGACGCGGCCGCGCTGCCGCTGGTGGGCCTGACCGCGTGGCAGGCGCTGTTCGAGCATGCCAAGCTGACCGCCGGGCAGCGCGTGCTGGTCAACGGCGCGGGCGGAGCGGTCGGCGGCTACGCCGTGCAGTTGGCCAAGCAGGCCGGCGCCTACGTGATCGCCACGGCCGGCCCGCACAGCAGTCGGCGCGTCACGGGCGCGGGTGCGGACGAGGTCATCGACCACACGACCGCCGACGTCGTCGCTGGGGTGAGCAGGCTGGTCGACGTCGTACTCAACCTCGCGCCGGTCGAACCGGCACAGCTGGATGCGCTCCCCGGTCTGATCCGCCCCGGCGGTGTCCTGGTGAACACCACCGTGTGGATGCCCGCACCCACCGACGAGGAGCGCGGCGTACGGGGCGTCGACCTGTTCGTCCGCAGCGACGCGGAGCAGCTGTCGCACCTGGCGGAGCTGATCGACAGCGGCGAGCTGCGCGTCGAGGTCGCCCGGCGGGTGCCGCTGGCCGAGCTGCCGGCCCTGCACGCGGACGCCGCCGCGGGCGCACTGCCCAGCGGCAAGGTCGTCGTCGTGCCCGGCGCCTGACACCCACTCGACTCACCGGTGAAAGAGACGACCACGATGATCCCCGACGACGATCCGTCCCGCTCGCTGACCGTGGCGAACCCCGACGACCCCGGCACGACGTACATCTCACTGGTGGGCAACACCTACGGCATGCTGGTCACCGGCGAGCAGACCAACGGCCGATACTGCCTGATCGACATGCACGTCCCCGATGGCGGCGGCCCGCCGCCGCACCGGCACGACTTCGAGGAGATGTTCACCATCCTCGAAGGCGAGATCGAGTTCACCTTCCGCGGCGAAAAGCACACCGCACGGGCCGGGTCCACGATCAACATCCCGGCCAACGCACCGCACAACTTCCGCAACGCTTCGGGCGCGCCGGCCCGCATGCTGTGCATGTGCACCCCCGCCGGCCAGGACGAGTACTTCACGCGTATCGGCGACATCGTCGCGGGCAAGGATGCGCCGCCGCCGCCGCAGCTGTCGGACAGCGAGCTCGCGGAACGCCGCCGCCACGCCGCTGAGTTGGCCTCGACCTACCGAAGCGAGTTCTTGTAGCTCGCAGGCCCGGAGGAGGCTTTGGAGGACATCGCCACCCTGATCCTCGACCTGGTGAAGCGATGAGGGCCCCGGAAGGGCCACCAGCCGAACTCACCGGAGGCCCTGACGCGCTTCCTGCGGTGGAGCCGTGGCGACCCCGCCCGGCACCACGCTGAGAGTGGCGGGACCGACCGACTCCGCACTCCGCGTCCCACGGCGCCGCGACCACCGGCGGTGCCACCGAGGCGCCTGCCGGGCCGGTGCCGTGGGACGCCGGACGGATCAGCCGAACAGCGCGCTGTGCATGTCGCTCTGCCAGTAGGTGACGGAAGCGGAACTGTTGAAGTACACGCCCCCGTTGGGCAGCGGCAGCGTCTTGCTGTTCCCGATGGAGCCGTTCAGCTCCCTGTTCGAGAACGACACGCTCAGGATCTTGGCGGTGTAGCCCTCGTAGCCGTCGGGCGTGTACGTCCCGATGCCGGCGTAGGCGGACTCGCCGGGAGCCAGCGTCACCAGGGCCTGGGGCTTGCTGGAGTCACGCCACGGGACGACGGACTGGGCGCCGGCGCCGGCCCCCAGGAAGGGCGCGCCGTGGGCGTTGCAGGGCTTGGTGCCGGTGTTGGTGGCCGTGAGCAACAGGTAATTGATGGGGCGGGGAACATCCTTGACCGTCAGCTTCGTGTTCTGCGTGGTGCAGTCGACGACCGAGGCGGCCTTCCCCGGGGTGGCGGCCGACGCGCCCGCGGCCTGGACGGCGACGAGCGAGAGAGCCACGGCCACGACCATGGAGGAGGCGGCCGCACGAGTGCTGAAGCGGGTGGTGATACGCATGGAATGGCTGCTTTCTCTGTTGTTCCGGAAGGTGATCCTCTGATCCTGGCCGGTGGTGGTGTCCTGCCTCGGTGTGCCGTGTCGACCGGTCGTGCCGCTGCCCGGCCGGATACCGGGACGCTGCCGTGCGACGGCCTGATTCGAGGTGAATCCGCGCCGGATCAAGACGAGTTCGAAGCACCGTCACCGCTTTCGGCGAGGTGGGGCGCTTCGATGACCGAAGCCTGGGCCACACTCCGTCCCATCCGCCATTCCCAGCGCGCTTTTCGGGACGCTGGAACGTTGGAACCGCCTGTGACCTGGAGGAACGGACCCTTCGTGGGACGCCGCCCGGAATGGAGGCCGGCTGCTCGCCACCCCGCAGGAGGCCCTGGTGAAGCCCAAACTGGCGGAAAGGGCCGTCGAGGGGGCGCAGGCGAAGCGCGCTACGCCGACCCGGGCCCACCCGCCGGGAACTGCTCACCGCCGTGAACGCCACGGTAGGGGCCCGCGTCAGCCGAGCCACGCGCCGGAGCGCCACACCCTGACCGTCTGCGACACGGCCCTGCCGCCCTCAGGGCGACACGCCCGAGCGGGTGGCACGGTGGCGCCATGGACGGATTCGGGTTCGACCTCGCGCTCATCGCCGCACTGATCGTGCTCAACGCATTCTTCGCCGGCAGCGAGATCGCGCTGATCTCCTTGCGGGAAAGCCAGCTGCGACGCCTGCGGCGCCGCGGAGGGGCCCGCGCGGCGCGGCTGGGCACTCCCGTGCCCCCGTCCTGCAAGCGGGCCGCTTCGACGACATCCTCGGCGTCGTTCACCTGCGCGACCTGACCACCAGCGACGACGCGGCCCCCCGTCACCGCCCTCGCCCGCCCCGCGCTGTTCTTCTCCGACTTCATGAAGGTCTCCGAAGCCCTGCGGCGCCTGATGGCCGTCCACGAGCAGTTCGCCCTCGTCGTCGACGAACACGGTTCCGTCGCCGGCATCGTCACCATCGAGGACCTCCTGGAGGAGATCGTCGGCGAGATCTACGACGAGACCGACCGCGCCGAGGCAAGGGACTACACCCAGCCCGACGGCTCCCTGCTGCTGCCCGGCAGCTTCCCTCTCCATGACCTGCCCGACCTCGGAGTCGACCTCGGTGATCTCGCCCAGAGCCCGTATACGACCATCGCCGGCCTCGCCCTCGCCCGGCTCGGACGCCTGCCGCAACACCCCGGCGACAGCATCCGCCTCGACAACTGGACCCTGGAGATCACCGGCATCCACCGCCATGCCGTCACCGCTGTCCGCCTGAGACCTCACCAGGCGTGGTAACCCTGCCCGCCCTCCTCACTCTCACCCTCGGCGTCATCGCCGCCACCGTCACCGTCTCCCAGGCGTGGTCCCTCATCGCCACCCGCGACCAGACCGGCGACGGCCCCCGGACCGCGCCGAGCCCGCCCCGGCCAGCGGTACCGGCCCCGCATCCCCCACCCCCTCGCGCCGCGGAAGGCCCCCCTCGTGATCACCTCGGCCCCGGCGCCTGCCGCTCTTCGTCATGGTGCGTGACGGCACTTTCCGCGGGGCGGCGCCCTCCCGGAGACCGGCCGGGGCGGTGGCGGCGGTTCCTTGGGCTAACCGGGGGACATCCGGTGGGACGGCTGCCTGACCGCCGAGATTCCCGCCCGGACCGGTACGACCAGCGCCGCCCGTGAGCGGCAGGGCCGCGGGACCGTACCGAACCCGTTGGCCGTGCCGCCCGCACTTGACGCCGTGATGGGTCAGCTGGAACACGCCGAGGCCGTCCGCCCGGAGCCGGGCGCGCTTCGACGCGGCGTCCGGCAGAGGCCGGCCGCCTACGGCTTGGGCGCCCGTTGCTCCCCCGAGCCCCGGACGATCAGCCGGGTGGACACGGTGAGGGTACGCGCCCGGGACCGGTCGCCGTCGAGGCGGGCCAGGGCGGTGGCCGCGGCGCTGCGGCCGATTTCCTCGGGATCCTGGGCGACGACGGTCAGGGCCGGCTCCAGTGCCTCGGCGAGGGACACGTCGTCGAAGGCGACCACGGCGACGTCCTTGCGCTTGCTGCGGGCGAGTTCGGCGACTATGCCCAGCGCCATGATGTTGTTCCCGGCGAACAGGGCGGTGGGCGGACCGGCCAGGGCGAGGAGTTGGGCGGTCGCGGCCTCGGCGCCTGGCTGGTCGTGTGCGCCGGTGACCAGCGAGCGGTCGTAGGGGATGTCGGCTTCTCGCAGGGCCGCGCGGTATCCGGCGAGGCGTTCACGGCGGGTGTACAGCTTGGTGGGGAGGTCGCCGACGAAGCCGATGCGGCGGTGGCCGTGGGCGATGAGGTGGGCGACACCGTCCTGCGCCCCCGCGCGGTTGGAGCTGACGATGCTGTCCGTGGGCAGGCCGACTCCTGGCCGGTCGAGGAAGACGATGGGCAGCCCCGCCGTACGGTGCGACTTGAGGTCGGAGTGGTCGGCGCCGACGGACGGCACGACGATCAGGATGCTGACGCGCCGGGCGAGGAACTGCGCCGTCAGGGCGCGTTCGCGGTCGGGGTCGTCCGCGGACGACCCCATGAGCAGCGTCAGTCCGCGGTCCCGGACCGTGTCCTCGATGCCGCGGGCGACGGCTCCGAAGAAGGGGTTGGCGAGGTCGGGGATGACCAGTCCGATGGTGGTGTCCGGACCGCCGACGCGGATGTTGCGTGCCATGAGGTTCGGCTGGAAGCCCAACTCGGCCACAGCGGTGAGGACCTGTTCCCGCGTCCGCGCCGAGACGGGCCCGTCCTCGTTGAGGACTCGGGAGACCGTCTTGGCGCTGACCCCTACTTCTCGGGCGACATCGGCCAAGGTGGGGCGGCGTCTCGCTGCCATGGGAGGAAACCGTCTCCTGGGTGCTCCCGGGTTCCTGGCCGCGGCCTCGGCCGGAACGTGCGGGAGCGGGGTTGCGCTGTCAGGTGGCCTGTACTCCGGCGGCCTTCGCGGCCTCGGAATCCGCTACGACAGTACCTCCGGCCTCGTCGACGCTGAGCGCGCCGGTCATGATGGCGACGACCTCGGCCATGGAGTAGTCGGAGGGCTTGATCACGGCGGCGCGCCGGCCCAGCCGGTGGACGTGGATGCGGTCGGCGATCTCGAAGACGTGGGGCATGTTGTGGCTGATCAGGACGACCGGCATGCCCTTGTCGCGGACTCGGCGGATGAGGTCGAGGACCTGACCGGACTCCTTGACGCCGAGGGCGGCGGTGGGTTCGTCCATGACGACGACGCTGCGGGCCCAGGCGACGGCACGGGCGACCGCGACGGCCTGCCGCTGTCCTCCGGAGAGGGTCTCGACCGCCTGGGTCAGCGAGCGCAGGCCGATCTTCAGGTCGGCCATGTGCTCGGCTGCCTCCTGACGCATGCGCTTCTTGTCGAGCATGCGGAAGGCGCTGCCGAGGATGCCCGGGCGGCGCAGCTCGCGGCCGAGGAACATGTTCGAGGCGATGTCCATGGACGCCGCCACGGCGAGGTCCTGATAGACCGTCTCGATGCCGTGGGCGCGTGCGCTCTGCGGGCCGGAGAACTGAATCGGCTTGCCGTGGAGGCGTATCTCGCCCTCGTCCGGCACCACCGCGCCGGTGAGGGCCTTGATGAGGCTGGTCTTGCCGGCGCCGTTGTCGCCGATGACGGCGAGCACCTCGCCGGGCATCAGGTCGAAGTCGGCGCCGTCGATGGCGGTGACGTGGCCGTAGCGCTTGACCAGACCGCGAGCCTGCAGAACGGGAGTCTCGGTGGTGGTGGTCATCGGGCCTTCCTCCGGGAGATCTGGTCGACGGTGACCGCGAGGATCACCAGGACACCGGTGATCAGCGTCTGGTAGATCGAGGCGACGCCCATCAGCTGGAGCCCGTTGCGGAAGACGCCGACGATGAGGACGCCGATGAACGTGCCCAGGACCGATCCGCGTCCGCCGAAGAGGCTGGTGCCGCCGAGGACCACGGCGGTGATGCTGTCGAGGTTGTCGGTCTGCCCGGCCTGCGGGTCGCCGACTCCGGTGCGGGAGATGAGCAGCAGGGCGGCGATGCCGTAGAGGAGGCCGGCCACGGTGTAGACGCCGATGGCCAGCCGGGTGGTGCGGATGCCGTTCAGCCGCGCCGCTTCCGGGCTGTTGCCCAGGGCGTAGACGTGCCGGCCCCAGCCGGTGCCGCTCAGCGCGTAGGCGAGGAGCAGGAACAGGGCGATGGTGACCAGCGAACCGTAGGTGATGTCGGTCTTGCCGAGCGGGAAGGTCTGCCCGAGGGCCGTCAGCGGGCCGGGCAGGTTGGTGACCGTCTGCTCCTCGGAGTAGATGTGGGTCAGCGCGAACGCCACGTTGAGCATGCCCAGGGTGACGATGAACGGCGGCAGCGGGATCTTCTGCACCAAGGCCCCGTTGAGCATGCCGAAGCCGCCGCAGACGACCAGGCCCAACGCGATGGCGGCCAGCGGAGGCAGGGATCCTTCGGCGGCCATCTTGGCGATCACGATGCTGCCGAACGCCATCACCGCTCCGCAGGACAGGTCGATGCCCGCGGTGAGGATGATCAGCGTCTGGCCGATGGCCAGCGTGCCGACGACCATGACCTGCTGCACGATCAGCGAGAAGTTCCCGCCCGTGAGGAACTGGTCGGTCGAGACGGAGAAGAAGGCACAGGCCAGAAGGAGGGCGACCAGCGGGCCGGTGGTCGGTTGCGTGAGCAGTCTGCGGACCGTGCTCGGCGCTTTGAGCTCCGCGTACGGCGAGGACGTGGAGGGTGGCGTGGACGTGGCAGTCATGCGAGGTCCTTGTCGGAAGACACAAGTCCTTGTCAGGACTGGTCAGTCGTTGTCGGACGGCAAGAGGACGAGGGGGCGGCCGGCCCCGGTCGGGGAGGAGGGGCCGGCCGCCCCACTGTGGAATTCCGAACGGCGTTGTCTAGGCCAACAGTTGGGGCGTCGGCTCAGCCCCAGCAGTTCTCCAGGCCGTAGGCGGTGTCCTTGGAGGCGGCCCCGTCCTGCGCCTTGTCGGTGATCAAGGTGACGCCGGTGTCGGTGTAACCCGACGCCTTCTTGCCGTCCTTGGCGTACGTCACGACGGCCTTGACGCCCTCGGCGGCCATCTTCAGCGGGTACTGCTGCGACGTCGCGGCGATCTTGCCGTCCTTGACGGCCTGGGTGCCGGTGCAGCCGCCGTCGACGGAGACGACCAGGACGTCCTTCTCCCGGCCCTTGGCCTTGAGCGCGGTGTACGCGCCCAGGGCGGCGGGCTCGTTGATGGTGTAGACGACGTTGATGTCGGGCGCCTTCTGGAGGCAGTTCTCCATCGCGGTCTGGCCCTTGGCCTGGTCGCCGCCCGTGTCCTGGGAGCAGACGATGGAGGGGTCGCCCTCCTTGACGCCGAAGCCCTTCAGGAAGCCGTTGTGCCGCTGGACGCCGACGGAGACGCCGGGCGCGAGGTCGAGGGTGGCTATCTTCGCCGTCTTGCCCTTCATGGCGGCCTTGGCGTACTCGCCGATCAGCTCGCCCGCCTTGAGGTTGTCGGTGGCGAACAGGGCGTCGACCGCGCTCTCCGGCTCGGTCGGGGTGTCCAGGGCGATGACCAGGACGCCCTTGGCCTTGGCCTTCTCGATCGCGGGCACGATCGCCTTGGAGTCGCTGGGCGTGATCAGGATGCCCTTCACTCCCGCGGCGACCATGTTCTCGATGGCGGTGACCTGCCCGGCGTTGTCGCCGTCGAACTTGCCGGCCGCGGTCATGAGCGTGACGCCTTCGGCCTTCGCGGTCTTCTCGGCGCCTTCCTTCATCTTGACGAAGAACGGGTTGGTGTCGGTCTTGGTGATCAGGCCGACCTTGACCTCGCCCGATCCGGTGCTCGCGGTGCCCGATTCCGATCCGGATCCACAGGCGGTCAGGGCGAGCGCCGCGACACCCGTGCACGCGGCGGCTCTGAGCAGGGAGGAGGGCAGACGAGAGATGCGTGACATGAACGACTCCTGCGGGATTTCGGGCGGGCGGTCGGCGGCGGGGCATGCCGTCCCGCGGTGTCAACGATGACCTATGTCATCGTTGACACTTCTTGGCGAGGATGATGGACTCCGCTCCCCGGCAACGTCAATGCCCTGCACTCGTCACAAATCGGCAACGCCCCTCGGCGGTCGCCCGCCCGAAGCCGATCGCCGGCATGCCCGGGTCGTGCCCGTTTCCGCCTCGCGCGTTCCCAGAGAAGAGCAGCCCATGAGCCCGCGCCAGATCACCGTCCTGGGAGAATGCGTCGCCGACGCGTTCACCGAACCCGCACGTGCCCGGAACGAACTCGCCCTGCGCGTGCTGCCGGGCGGCGGACCCGCCAACACGGCGGTGGCCCTGGCCAGGCTGGGCACTCCGGCCCGCTTCCTCGCGCGGCTGTCCGGCGATGTGTTCGGCCGCCTCTTCCGGGCCCATCTGGAGGCGTCCGGCGTGGATCTCTCACATGCGGTCGAGGCCGCCGAGCCCAGCACGCTCGCCGTGGCCGAACTGGACTCCCAGGGCCGGGCGGCGTTCTCCTTCCATGCCCGGGCCACCGCCGACTGGCAGTGGACGGGCGCGGAACTGGCCGGGGTGGACCTCGCCGGTACCGCTTGTGTGCACACCGGATCCCTGGCACTGGTCCAGGAACCCGGGGCGGCGGTGGTGGAGGACTTCCTGGCGGCGGCCGCCCCTCACGCGACCATCAGCATCGACCCCAACGTCCGGCCCCTGCTGGTGCACCCCGATGTCTACCGCGCCCGGCTGGCGCACTGGTGCGGACTCGCCGACGTACTGCGGCTGAGCGAGGACGACCTGGAACTCCTGCTGCCGGGCACGCCGCCGGAGGAGGCGTGCGACATCTGGCACGCCGCCGGGGCGCGGCTCGTGGTGATCACGCAGGGCGCCGACGGCGCCCTGGCCTCGCTCTACGGCGAACGTGTCCAGGTGCCCGCCGTGCCGACACACGTCGCCGACACGGTCGGGGCCGGGGACTCCTTCACGGCCGGTCTGCTGCACCACCTGGGCGCCCGCGGACTGCTCGGTGGCCGACTGACCCGACTCCGCCTCGACGAGGTCGCCGAGGCCTGCCGGTTCGCCACCCGGGTCGCGGCCCTGACCTGCTCGGTCGCCGGCCCCAACCCCCCGTGGCGGAGCCGGCTGGAGCAGCTCGCGACGACCGATCGAGCATGACGGACGGACGAGTCGCCCCGTGAACATCACGGCCGGACCGTTGACGTGTCGGCCGGATGGCGTCCATCATCGGGCCACTCGATGTCATCGATGACACACGTCGAGGATGACAAACCTTGTCGGCGCCGCGGACGTCGGCGCCGACAAGGCGTCACTCTTTGCTCGGCTCCGCTCCGGGCAACCAGGCTCCGCTGCGCGCGGACGGCCGTGGCACAGGAGACACCATGAGCTCAGGACGTGTATCCCGGCATGCCCGTGTACGGATGATCGCGCCGGTGGCGACCGTCTGCGCGCTGTCCGCGGCCCCGCCCGGCCCCCAGGCGGTCACCGCCGTCACCTCGCCGTACCCCGAGCCGCTGGACCAGACCCAGCGCCCGGCACCTCGACTCCGCCCACGACGGACAAGGACACGAGACCATGAAGAGAACCCTGCTCGCCGAGTTCACCGCACGCGAGGGTGCGGAGGACGAGGTCGCCCGCATGATCCTGGAGTACGCCGAGAAGGTGCGCCAGGAAGAGGGCAACCTCGCCTTCGACGTCTACACCAGGGAGGCCGACCCGCGCGCCTACTGGATCTTCGAGGCGTACAGGGACGAGGAGGCCTTCCAGGCACACCTGAAGGCCCCGTATGGCGGCCCGTTCAACACCGCACTCGCCCCGCTGATCGAGGAGGACGCCTCGGTGCTGACCTTCCTCGACGCGGTGACCTGAGCCCTCTTGATCCGGTGAACCGAGTTCTCTTGATCCGGTGACCTGACGTCGGCCGGGCCCACACGCGGGCCCGGCCCTTGCCGCGCCGTCGAACCGGATCCGGGACCGGAGGCATGTTCACGGCTACGCCTACCACCGTGCCCAGCGGCGCTCTCAAACACCTGCTGCACCGAACACCGGGCGCTGGTCATATACATCGGGTGAAAAGGGGGCGCTCGTCTCTCAGAGGGCGAGCACGGCAACCATGCTGGCGTAGATGGTGATCAGCAGGATGCCGTCGAAGCCGATCTTGAGCCAGCCTCGTTTCTGGCGGACGAGGAGGCCGCCGAGCAGAACGGCAGTCATGACCATCGCGCCGGTGGTAAGGAACAGCTCGTCCGGGTGCGCAGCGTGGTACAGGGATCCGCCTCGATAGGCGATGTCGCCGACAACCAGGTTGAGTGCGTCCAGGCAGTTGCCGCCGATGATGGCGGCGATGGCCAAGGTGACAGCGCCACGCCGGACGGCGGCAATGGAGGTGACCGTCTCCGGCAGGGCGTTGACCAGGCCCATGAACACAGCCCCCACGAGGCCGGCACTCAGCCCTGTGTGCTCCACGATGCCCTCCGCGGCCCGGGCCACCGCCCAGCCGCCGACAGCCACGAGTCCCGCCACAGCGGCGAACTCGCTCCACAGCCGCGGTGTCGAGTGAGCAGCAAGCCCTTGGACGTCTGCGTCCGGGACATCGGGAAGCGTGTCCCGGGTACGTACCGCCTGCCACATGGGTTCCCCGCGGCTGCGGATGAGTACCAGAGCGCCGAGGTAGAAGGCCACCAGAACGACGGAGGCCGGATGCAGGCTCAGGAAGGTCACGGACGGGCTGAACGTTGCCATGAGGGCGATGCCCAGCAGCCCGATGAGCAGGCAGCCGAACAGCATGTTGGAGACCGAGGCGGCGGCGTGTTCGAGGTTGACCTTTCGCAGGAAAGCGTCAGCGACGACGAGTGCCACCGTCTGTGCCGCAATACCTCCTACGGCGTTGCTGTAGGCAAGGCGCGGCTGGTCCGCGGCGGCGCTCACGGCGGTCATCACAATGCCTGAGAGAGACGTCACCAGGCCGAACAGCACCGCGCCGAAGAGGGCCTCGCCCCAGCCGGTGCGGTCGGCGAGGGTGTCACCCAGCCCTGCGAGCCGGATGCTGCACACCACGGTCACGGCCGTGGCCACAAGGAAGACTCCCACGCTCCAACTCAACGGCCACAGGTCGGTCAGCAGGGTGAGCATGGCAGTCCTTCGTCAGTGCGGTCGCAGAAGGCGGTGAGCGTTCTCGTACCGGGTGGCTCTCGCTTCACACCGGCGTACCAGGGGGCCCGCTCGCCCGCAGCGAACGGTCGGCCGCCCCAGGCGCGGGGGCCGCAGACCGGACCGCCGGCGGTATCGAGCCATTGTGCGGAGTTGGGTGTGCGTGAGCCGCCCGGGAAATGCCGGGCGGCCCGAAAGAGACGCTGGTGGGCTGTGGTCAGCGGCCTTTGAGGCGTTCGACGGCGGCGACGCCGCCCGCGGCGAGCGCGATCTGGATGGCCAGTTCGATCCAGTCGATACCTCCGGTGTCGGCGACGCCCATGGCGGCGGCGATGGCGGTGCCGATCAGAGCGGCGACGATACCGACGGCGATGGTCCACAAGATGCCGGTGTGCTGGCGGCCGGGCAGGGCGAGCCGCCCCAGCACACCGATGACGGCGCCGATGATGATGGCGGTGATGATTCCGGAGATCTCCATGCGTCCCTCCCTCGAAGTCGTTGGCTGTACGAATGCCCACTGGCTGATCTCTGACACAGATGTCTGGACGCTTGCCGGGCCGCGCTTCTTGGACGTCGTCTCATTCGGCGAGTCTGCGGTAGCAGATGAGGCTGCAGGCGATGGAGGTGAACGCCAGGCGTCCAGGTCAAACGAGGCCCTCCGGGAGCTCGATCCGCTCCTTGAACTCGCCCTGGTTCGTCTCCTTCACCTCCTGTGTGTATGTGACCGTGTCGCTGCCGTACGGCAGGCGGACGGTGAAGCGGAACCAGTGCGTCAATATGCGGTGCGTCGCGGAGTCCAGGGTCAGCGCCTCCTCCAGGCCGACGAGGGTGAGTTGGTCATCGCTCACCCGGACCCCTCCCTCGCGCAATCGGTCCAGGGCCGGTTGCACTTCCCGCTGGGCCTTTGCCGCCCAGGGACGGTCCCGTACATCGGAGAGTTTCCGTGACGTGACGTCGGCCTTGAGCGTGATCTGGTGGCCGTATGCGCTCTTCGTCAGCGTGATGTCAACACCGGCTGCCCTCTTCGTGTAGGCCCTGAAATCGACGAGGGCGGCCACCGGGTCCTCCACCTTGTTCGCGATCTCCGGGTCGGTCGCGGACGCCTGCTTCCACTCTGCCGATCTCTCCCTGCTGAGGTAGCCCGAGCCGCCGAGCACGAACAGCTCCTCCCCGCGTGTGTCCTTGCCGGTGAATATGGATCTGCGTGCATGCAGCGCCAGGGGGTCCTGGGTGCGCTCCACCATGCCCGAGTGGATAGTCTCGTTCTGCTGCCCTCGCAGCGTCAGTTTCTCCTCTCCTCGCACTTGGAACCTCCACCCAGGGCTGGCAGCCATCGCCTCTTCCGCCAGGTCGAGGTGGTCCGCCGGGCTCTGCGACGCAGCCGGGTCCGGCTCCTCACTGGTGCAGGCGGACAGGGGCAGGGAGGACAGCAGGAACAGGAGGGCGGTGAGTCTCGAACGGGTCTTCATGTGCTCTGCTCCTCCGAGGCGTCCTCACACGGCAACTGGAAACTAACGCACGGCGACGCGATTGCATCCGCTTCGTCCTCGCCCTCGCTGGTGAGGCGGCCATCTTCCCCTTTGCCTTGGCGGGATTGTTGGATCGGCTTCCGGACGTGATCAAGTCCGCCGGGAAGGTGCGCGACGAGTGGGACCGCTTCAGCAAGGAGCGCGACGACACGCCCCCGCCTGAGGCGTTGCCGCCTCCGGCGGACATGGCCGAGCCGCCGCCTGTCCCGGGGCTTGCTTCTCGTCGCGGCGCTCGCCACCCGCTGGGACTGGCACCTCCGTTCCGGAGGGCCGGGCAAGACGGTGGGGGCGGAGTGCGTGTTCACGACTCCCATGTGAGGTCGTGGCCGTGGTGGAAGAATGTGCCGGGATGACCTCCAGCGACTACAGCCCGCTCGCCCACCTCGCCGACCACGACGCCCGCGTCTACCGGCAGGGGGGCCGTCGGCGCCGGCAGCAGCCGAAGGCCACATCGGCCGGCGTCAGTTCACCGACAGCAGGCCGGGCAGTCTGCAAGAGGGCCTGGAACAGGGGGAACAGGAAGCCGCTGACGCATTGCTGCCCACCGGTCGGATGAAGGCCCGCACCCTCACCATGACTCGAGAAGTCGACATCCGGAACACCATCTGCCGATCACGGCGCAGCACCGCAGGCCGACCGGACGCGGTGGGCCTGTGACCGGCCGGTCGGCGCCCGCGGTGCTGCCTCCGTCGCTGCGTGTGCCGCTCGGGCTGGTGGCGGCCCTCGCCGGGCTGGTGGTCGTGGTGCTCGGGGTCCTCTATGCCGGTGACAGCGAGCCCGGCCTGGTGGACGCGCGGATCTGGGCGGCGGTGAACGGGGTGGGGCCGACGGGGCGGGGCGTCGCTCTGGCCACGGACTTCCTGGGGGAGCCCGGGGGAGCGGCGGCGCTGGTCGTGGCCACCGTGACGGGCTGCCTGCTGCTTCGGCGTCCCCGCGCGGCCGTGCTCGTCGTCGCCGGTACCGGCATGACCGTGGGGACGACGACGCTGCTCAAGCCCCTGGCGGGACGCACCATCCACGACGGGCACCTGTCCTACCCGAGCGGGCACACCGCATTCCTCACCGCGTTCGCCCTCGTGGTGGCGCTGCTCGCGACCGGCCGGCTCGGCCTCGGCAGGACGGCCGGCACGGCACTCGTGCTCGCCGCGGCGCTGGTCGCCGGCGCCACCATGGGCTGGGCGCAGGTCGCCCTGGGTGCGCACTACCCGACCGACGTCCTCGGCGGCTGGTGCACCGCGCTGGCGGTGATACCGGCGACCGCGTGGCTGGTCGACCGGATGGCTGACCGGATGTCCGACCGGATGGCTGACCGGCTGGTCGACCGGACGGCCGACGCCGGGCGGCGGCGGGAGCGGCGCTGACGTCACGCCACCGTCACGGCAGGGCACCACACGGCACGTCACGCCAAGCGGCGGAACACGGGCTTCACCGGTCGTCCGGCCAGCCAGGGGGTGGGGTCGGCGGCGTCCAGTGCCTTCCGGTACACCGCACATGCCTGGGCCACCACGTCGACGGTGTGAGCGATGTCGGCGTCGTCGAGCGCGCTGCTCACCACGAACGACGGGGCCAGCACCCCGCCCGCGAGGAGTTGGCGCAGGAACAGGGTGCGGTACTGCTGCGACGGCTGCCCGTTCTCGTCGAGGGTGGCGAAGACCAGGTTGCTGGCCCGGCCCCGGAGGACGACGTGGTCGCCGACGCCCATGGCGGCCGCGGCCTCGCGGACACCGGCGGCCAACCGCTCGCCGAGGGCGTGCAGCCGCGCGGTGACGCCCTCCTCGACGTACGTGGTGAGCACGGCCATCGCAGCTGCCAGGGAGTGCGTTTCCGCACCGTGCGTGGTGGACAGCAGGAACACCCGGTCGCCGGAGTGACGCAGCCCGCCCCGCTCCATCAGATCGCGGCGCCCGGCCAGCGCGGAGACGGCGAATCCGTTGCCCAGCGCCTTGCCGAACGTGGAGAGGTCGGGGACGACGCCGTACAGGCCCTGGGCCCCCGCCTCGGACCAGCGGAGGCCGGTGATCATCTCGTCGAAGATCAGTACGCAGCCGTGCCGGTCGGCCAGTTCGCGCAGGCCGGCGAGGTAGCCGGGCGGTGGCTCGGTGTGGGTGGCGGGTTCGAGGATCAGGCAGGCGACTTCGTCCCGGTACCGGGTGAGCAGTTCCTCCGTGGCAGCCAGATCTCCGTAAGGGAACGCCACGGTGAGCTCGTTGGTGGCCGCCGGAATGCCGGCGGACATCGGCGTGGTGCCGATGAACCAGTCGTCGACGGAGAAGAACGGATGGTCGGCGCAGAGGGCCACCCGCGGGCGCCCGGTGGCGGCGCGGGCGAGGCGCACCGCGGCGGTGGTGGCGTCGGAGCCGTTCTTCGCGAACTTCACCATCTCGGCGGTCGGCACCGTGGCCAGGAAGCGTTCCGCGGCTTCGACCTCCACGACGGACGGCCGGACGAAGTTGCTGCCGCGGCCGAGTTCCCGTCGCACCGCCTCGATCACGCGTGGGTGGGCGTGGCCGAGGCTGACCGACCGCAGGCCCGAGCCGTACTCGACGTAGCGGTTGCCGTCGATGTCCCACACGTGGGCACCGCGGCCGTGGCTGATGACCGGGGCCAGGTTCTCGGGGTACTGGTCGTCGCCCTTGGCGTAGGTGTGCGCGCCGCCGGGGATCAGGGCGTGCAGCCGCTCGTTCGCCAGCCGCGACCGGGGCAGGCGGAACTCCGCCGTCTCCTCGCGCTCCTGGCGCTCCTCGGTCTCTTCGGTGTGTTCGGTGTGTTCGGTGTCCACGTCGGCCCTCACTTCTCTCCTGCCTTCAGAACCTCGGCGAGGCTCGGCGCCTCCCGGTCGCGCTGGGACATCGATGTGACCGGCAGCGGCCAGGGGATGGCGAGCTCCGGGTCGTCGAAGGCGATCGTCACGTCCTCGGACGGATCGTGCGGGCGGTCGATGCGGTACGAGGTGTCAGCGGTTTCGGTGAGCGCCTGGAAGCCGTGCGCGCACCCCGCCGGGATGTACAGGGTCTTCTGCGTCTCGTCGGACAGTTCGAAGAAGGCCCGGTTGCGGTAGGTCGGCGAGTCCGTCCGCAGGTCCACGACGACGTCGAAGATCCTCCCGTACGAGCACCGCACCAGCTTGGCCTCTCCGGCGCCGGAGCGCAGGTGCAGGCCGCGCAGCACGCCCCGGGCCGAGCGCGACAGGCTGTCCTGGACGAAGGCGTCCGGGTCGAGGCCCACCGAGCGGAACACGTCGGCGTCGAAGGTGCGGCAGAAGAAGCCGCGTTCGTCGGCGTACGGCGTCGGCTCGAAGAGGTACGCGCCCGCGATCTCCGGGACTTCGGTCGCTTTCATGGAGTCTCCTGCCGAGCGTGAGCGTGGTCCGTCGTCGGGAACAGGGCAGTGGTCAAGGCGGTGAACTGGTGGTCGAGTTGGCGGGCGGCGACCAGGTTCCGCTCGGTGAGGGTCCGCCGCAGCTCCGCCGAACGCTGCTCCAGTGCCCGGAACTGCTCGAGCAGCCGGTCGGCGTCGACCTCGCGAGCCGGGTGGCGGTATGCGGCAAGCCCCATCCGATCCATGAGCGCGTCGCTCTTCGCCGCGTAGCTGAGCGCCAGCGTCGGTGTGCCGACCTTCAGCGCGCAGACCAGGTTGTGGTACCGGGTCGCCACCACGGTGTCGGCGGCCGCCGTCTCCTTCATCAGGTCGGCCAGCGAGGCCGCCTCGGCAGCGGTGACCAGCGGTGAGTCCACGGCGTCGAGGATCGCGGCGACCACCGGCGCATCGCACGCGTCGCCGGTGAGCAGGCGGACCGGCCTGCCGTCCTCGACCAGCGCGCGGACGAACCGGGTCGTCCCGTCGAGGTAGCGCCGGTGGATCTCCCCGGCCCGGGCGCGGTCGTCGTCGCCGCCGTGGAAGGCCATGACGCCGACACAGACCGGGCCCGGCGGGCTCAGGGCCTGTTTCGGGTTCCCCGTCCGCGCCCCGGCGCCCGGCCCGCCCGCACGCGGCGGAACAGGCCCCGAGGGCGCGCTCGTCGGCGGCGTCGGCAGGGCGAAGGCGAGGTCCGGGTAGACCTCGTCGCGCGCGGTGTCCACGCCCATCGCCCGCATCGCGTCGCGGGACTGGACGTCACGGTACGAGCGGTAGGTGGCAAGACGTGCCGACCAGCGCACCAGGGTTCGGGTCGGCCGGTTGGCGATCGGGGCGGCGCCGACGCCGGCCAGCGCGACCCGGGTGCCGAACAGCCGGCCGGACGCGCAGAGCAGGAACAGCGCGTACGGGAAGCCCCACGGCCGCAGTGGCAGCGTGGCCTCCAGGACGCCCATGCCCGGCACGATCACCACATCGTGCCGGCGCACCCAGGCGGCGGTGCGGAAGGCGTCGACGAGTTTGCCCAGACCCTTCGCCGCGATCGCGCCCGCACGCGACGCGGTCCGGTACTCCCCGCGGTACCAGTGCAGCCGTGTCGCGGGGATCCCGTACCGGGCCGTGACGACCTCGGGTCCGCCGCACAGCGCGTCCACGACCGCCTCCGGGTGCTCGGCGCGCAGGTACCCGAGCACGGCTTCGAGCGACCCGTCGTTGCCGAGGTTGCCGGAGCCGAGCAGGCCGAACACCCCGACGCGGGCAGCGGTCACGGCTGCCTCCCCTCACGGCCCGCCACGATGGCGTTGACGGAGACGGTGAGCCTGGCCGGGTCGACCGGGGCGCGGTCCTCGACCCGCTCGCCGGCGCCCGGCCGGGCCCGGCTGGTCATCCACGCGGCCAGGTGGCGGTAGCACGCGCGCCGGTCGGCCGGGGACAGCGGCGCCCGCTGGATCGCCGAGACGAAGCCCCAGACGTACTCGGCGAGCAGCCGGGGTGTCGGGTGCAGCGGGCCCGCCCGGCGCGGGTCCAGATTGACGCACCGGGAACGCTTGGAAGGGTTCGCCCGCTCGGCGCGGGTGGGGTGGTCGCGGCGGAAGTACAGCAGCTCCGGCACCTGGTGGAAGGGCCCGTGCAGGGTGATCTCGGCGACGAAGGTGCGGTCCGCGTGGTGGTAGCTGTCGTGCGGCTTGACCTTGCGCAGCATGTCGGCCCGCATCACGCCGTAGAAGTCGTCGCCACCGGGCTCGAACAGCAGACTGCGGAAGCGCTCCGGCGCGTGCGGCGAGTCGGTGGCGAGCCCGTACTCGTACGGGACCTTCACCTGGCCGTCGCCGTCGATGACCGCCTGGCCGGAGTGCGCGAGGACCACGTCCGGCCGCTCGTCCAGCGCCTCCACACAGCGCCGCAGCAGGTCCCGGGCGTACAGGTCGTCGTGCGAGGCCCACTTGAACAGTTCGCCGCGGCACTCGGTGAACACGTAGTTGTGGTTCGGCGCGGCGCCGATGTTCCGGGTCAGCCGGATGTAACGGATGCGCGAGTCCTGCTCGGCGTACTTGCGGCAGATGTCCTGGGTCTCATCGGTGGAGGCGTTGTCGGAGATGACCAGTTCGAAGTCCTCGTAGGTCTGGCCGAGCAGGGCGTCGAGCGCCTCGGCCAGGTACTCCTCGCCGTTGTACACGGGCAGGCCGATGCTCAACCGGGGATGGGCGGTCATGCAGTCCTCACTTCGGGGATCGAATGGTGATGGCGCTCGCGCAGGGCGGACCGCAGGTGCAGCCACCACACGGCCGAGCCGCTGACGGTCGCGGCGGCGACGCCCCACGCCGAGCCGACCGTGCCGGCCACGGCCGCACCGCCGAGCCCGCCGATGACGTACAGGGTGGAGGCGAACAGCTGGCAGCGCAGGCTGCGCCGGGCCGCGGCGAGGGCGCGCAGACCGGCCGCCGCGCCGACGCCGAGGCCGGCGCCCGCGACGCCGAGCGTGGCCGGCACGATCAGTTCCGCGGCGGAGCTCCAGACGTCGCCGAGCACGAACTCGCCGGCCCGGTCCGGCACCAGCAGCAGCGCCGCGCCCCAGAGCAGCGCGGCGACGGCCTGCCCGCCGCCGAGCAGGAGGCAGAATCTGCCCAGCCGGTGCGGGGCCCGCCGCAGCACCCGTGCCGCCTCCGCGACGGTGACCAGCGACAGCCCCATCAGCACCGCGAGGAACGGGCCGAGCAGCAGCTCGGCGCCCCGGACCGCACCCACCGCGCCGACCCCGACGATCGCGCCGAGCCCGTACGCCCGCAGCTGGCTCGCGCCGCTGACGCCGACGTTCTCGACGAGGTACCGGTAGCCGAGGTCGCGGTGCTCGCGCAGCCACCGGCGCGCATCGGTCAGCCGGGGCCGGATGCCGGACTGGAGGCAGCCGTACGCCGCGGCCACCGCTGCGGACGCGCCCCAGGCGAGCACGAAGGCGGCCACGCTGCCCACGTGGGCCGCCACGACCATGGCCGGGACGAGCGCGACGCCCCACACGAGGTCGTTGACGAAGGCCTTCCGACCGGTGCCGGCGGCGAAGAACGAGTACCGCCAGGCGTCCTGCAGCAGCAGCCCCGGCAGTACGACGCCGAGGGCGGCGAACGCGGGCCCCACGCTGCCGCCGAGACCCAGCCCGACCGCCAGACATGCCGCGCCCACGGCGGCGCCGACGCCGAGCGCGGTGCCCGACGCCCGGCCCGCCGCCTCACGCCAGGACGCGTCCGGCACGCCGCTGAAGCGGACCACCAGCGGGTCGGTGGCCAGGCCGCGGGAGACGCTGAGCACCACGCCGTACGTCACCCAGGCCAGGCCGAACACGCCGAACGCGGCCGTCCCCAGCGAGCGGGCCACGTAGATCCCCACCGCGAAGTTGGTCATGCTGGAGGCCGCCTGGTCGGCCAGCCCCCAGGACAGCCGGCCGACGACGGCCCGCCGGGCCGATCCGGCTGGTTTCGTCGCCTTCTCCTTCTCGGTGGTCATCGGCGTCATGCCTTGATGAGTCCGGCGCCGTGCAGGGCGCCGGCCGCGGCGGCGACCGTGTCGAACGGCAGCCCGGAGCGCTCGGCGACATCCAGCAGACTGTGCTCGCCGTCGGAGAGGTTGAGCACCCAGAGCATGGCCATCTGCGCCTGCTTGGTGTCGCTGCGGCCGCCGAGCGCGTCGTACAACCCACGTCGGCCGAGCTGGGGTTCGCCGTGGGGGCTGAGATTGAGGTACCGCCGGTTGCGGTCCAGCACGGCGAACGCCTCGCGGCAGACGGCGAGCGTGTCCGCCATCGCCTCCGGGGAGACGAAGTCCAGGTTGTCCGCCGAGGTGTGGTACTCGGGGTAGCCCGCGTACGGGGTCCGGCTGAGCGAGCCCACGCCGAGGTCGAACCCGGGCGAGCAGAACTGCCGCTCGTCGTAGCCGTACGGAGTGAACTCGGTGATCTGGTGCGGGCGTTCGGAGGCGGCCAGGACGTGCCGCAGCACCAGGTCGATCTCCGCGTCGCCGCGCCTGCTCTGCTTGTACGTCAGTTGCCCCGAGTCGCCGGCGCAGGCCAGCACCAGGCCGTGCTTGACCCGGTCCACCCGCTCCGCGTTGCGGGCCAGCCAGGTGATCGCCCCGATGGTGCCGGGCGCGAAGATGAACCGGTAGGTGTAGTACGGCGTCTGCTCCGCCAGCGCCCGGGCCAGGAACGTCGCCACCGCGATGCCGGCCAGGTTGTCGTTGGCCAGCGACGGGTGGCAGACATGGCAGGAGACGATCACCTCGTCGGCGACCTGGCCGGGGACCAGGTGCTCGGCGTAGGTGAGGTGGCCGTCGGTGAGTGTGGAGTCGATGCACACCTCGTACTCGCCGTCCGGCAGCGCGTCCAAGGTCTCCTGGGCCAGGCAGAAGCCCCATTCCGGCTTGTAGTAGCTGGTGCGGTACGGCACCCAGCTCGGGTGGTCGGGCAGGGTGTGCAGGTGCGCGCGAAGCTCGGCCAGCGGCATGGTCGCCGACACCGGCACGCTGTAGCCGAGCACGTGCAGGCTGGACGCGGCGAAGTCGACGACCCGGTTGCCGGCGGCGTCGGCGATGTACGCGTCCCGGATGTTCCACTCCTGCGGCACCGTCCAGTCGAGCACCTGCGTCCCGGTCGGGACCTCGTGCACCCGCAGCGGGACGTACTCGCCGACGATGTCCAAGGTGGCGCGCACACCGTCGCCGGTGATGCTCCGGCACAGCGGGTACAACCGCTCCACCAGCGCGTACATCTCGGCGCCGGCCGTGGTCATCGGCTGTCCGCCGGCCGTGGTCATCGGCTGTCCACCGGTCGAGGTCATACGCGCCACCGCAGGGTGTCGTCGACGGTGCCGGCGTCGGACGCCGCGCGCAGCACGGCAAGGCGGGTGAAGCGTCGCTCGAAGTCCTCCCGGGTCAGCCCGTGTTTCCGGTAGGCGTCGGTTAGTTCGAGCGCGCCCTGCTTCACCGTCCACTCGCAGTCGAAGCCGGGCACCGCGGCGCGGAACCGGGAGAAGTCCACCCGGTACGACCGCGGATCGGCACCGGTCTCCCCGGTGATCACCACCCGCGAGCCGGGCACCGCCTCGGCGACCTGCTCGGCGATCTCGGCGACCGTGACATTGTTGATCTCGCTGCCGATGTTGAACGCCCGGTCGTGCACCGCTTCCCGCGGCGCGACCAGCGCGGCCGCGAAGGCCCGTGCGATGTCGGCGGCGTGCACCAGCGGGCGCCAGGGAGTGCCGTCGGAGAGCACCAGCACCTCGCCGGACAGGAGTGCGTGGCCCACCAGGTTGTTCAGCACGATGTCGGCGCGCAGCCGGGGTGAGTGGCCGAAGGCGGTGGCGTTGCGCAGGAACACCGGGCTGAAGTCGCCGTCGGCGAGCGGGTGCAGGTCGTCCTCCACCCGCACCTTGGACTCCGCGTACGGCGTCACCGGGCGCAGCGGGGCCTCCTCGTTCACCAGGTCCGCCGAGTCACCGCCGCCGGCGGCGCCGTAGACCGAGCAGGTCGACGCGTACAGGAAGCGCCGCACTCCGGCGTCGCGGGCCAGCCGGGCCAGCCGTACGGACGCGTGGTGGTTGATGTCGTAGGTGAGGTCCGGTGCCAGCGCTCCCAGCGGGTCGTTGGACAGCGCGGCGAGGTGGATCACGGCGTCCACCCCGGCGACGTGTTCGGCCGTGATGTCGCGCAGGTCCACACGGTGCCCTGACGGGTCCGCGGGCGGCGGGCCGAGGACGCAGTCGGCGAACAGGCCGACGTCAAGGCCGACGACCTCGTGCCCGGCGGCGGCGAGGACCGGGGCCATCACGGTGCCCAGATAGCCCTGGTGTCCGGTCAGTAGTACGCGCAAGGTTCAACCCCCCAGGTTGAGAGTGAGTTTGGTGACGGCGAACGCCTCGGCGTAGCGCGCGTGGCATTCGATGCCGCGGATCCGGGCCAGCCCGAGGAATGCCTCCCGGTCGTACCAGGGCCGGTGCCGCTGCGAGGGGTAGTGCTCCTGCAGCAGCCGCACCTTCCGTTCGGCGATCTCCGGCGGCAGCGGCTGGTACGCCGCCGGGCGGCCGAGATCGCCGTCCCACTTGACGATCTCGTAACCGAGCACGAGGTGGTCGCGGAACGCGGTGGTCACCAGCTTCGCAAGGCCGCGGTGATCCTGGTGCGCGTCGTCGGTGCGCGGGGCCAGCACCAGATCCGGCTCGGTCCGCTCGCGCAGCTCCTCGACCGCGGCCTTGGCCTCGTCCCAGTGCGCGGGCAGCCGGCCGTCCGGCAGTTTGTGCACGGTCGGGCGCAGGTCGGCGCCTGGGCAGAAGGCGGCGAGCGCGGCCCGCTCCTCCTGCTCCCGCTCGCTGCCACCGCCGGAGAGCACCAGCGCGTCGACGCGGACACCCGGCCGTGCTCGGCACAGCGTCAGCAGCGTGCCGCCGGCGCCGATGGCGATGTCGTCGCAGTGCGCGCCCACCGCGACGATCCGGTCCAGGCGCCCGGTACCGAGCGGTATCACGCGGTCCTCACCCCGGCGTTCGCCCCCGCGCCGTCCCGCTCCCACACGGCCCACGGGCGGTCGCCCCGGGCGTAGGCCTCGTCGAGCGCGGCCCGCTCCTTCACGGTGTCGGTCGGCTTCCAGAAACCGCGGTGCTGGTGCGCCACCAGCCGCCCGCGCTTGGCCAGTTGGGCGCACCCGTCGGCGACCAGGTCCCCGTTCTCCGGGATGTGGTCGAAGACCTCCTGGCGGAGCACGAAGTAGCCGCCGTTCTCCCACAGCGGCAGTTCGCTCACCGGGGTGATGCCCCCGACCAGGCCGTCCTCGCCCAGGTCCACGCAGTGGAACGACGACTGTGGCGGCACCACCATCATCGACGCACCGGCGTCGCGCCGGGCGAACCGGTCGATCATGTCCGGCAGCGGGGCGTCGGTGAGCACGTCGGCGTAGTTGGCGAGGAACATCTCGTCGCCGTCCAGGTGGTGCCGCACCCGGCGCAGCCGCTCCCCGATCGGAGACTCGATGCCGGTCTGCGCGAACGTGATCGTCCAGTCGGCGATGTCGGTGGACAGCAATTCGGTCCGCCCGCCCCGCAGCACGAAGTCGTTGGAGGTCGTCTCCTCGTAGGTGAGGAAGAAGTCCTTGATGTGGTGCGCCCCGTACCCGAGGCACAGGATGAACTCCGTGTGCCCGAAGTGGGCGTAGTAGCGCATGACGTGCCAGATCAGCGGTCGCGGGCCGACCATCGCCATCGGCTTGGGCACGTCGTCGGAGGCGCCGTTGCGCATCCGCATCCCGTAACCGCCGCAGAACAGTACGACCTTCATGCCTTGACCTCGACAATGCTCAGTTCCGGAATGGGAAAGACCAGCCGGCCGCCCCAGGCGTGCACGAAGGACAGCTGCTCGACCAGCTCGGCCCGCAGGTTCCAGGGCAGGACGAGGACGTAGTCCGGTTCGTCGGCGGCTATCCGCTCGGGCGGCAGGATCGGGATGCGGGTGCCCGGGGTGAACCTGCCGTGCTTGTAGGGGTTGCGGTCGACGGTGTAGGGGAGCAGGTCGGGCCGGATGCCGCAGTGGTTGAGCAGGGTGTTGCCCTTGCCCGGGGCGCCGTAGCCGACGACCGTCTCGCCGCGCTCGGCCGCCTCGATGAGGAACCGCAGCAGGTCGCGGCGCACCTTGGCCACCCGGGCGGAGAACTCGGTGTACCCGGACAGCTCCCGCAGCCCGGCGGCCTTCTCCCGGTCCAGTACGTCGGCCACCCTTCCCCAAGCTCTCGGCTTCGCTCGAGCAGGGGATACCCCATTGGTCGGTTCTCCGGCCGCCTCGACGGGCCGGGCCCACAGCCGGATCGACCCGCCGTGCGTGGGCAGCAACTCGACGTCCACGAGCGCGAGTCCGCCGCTCGCCAGCGCCCGGGTCGCGGAGGCGACCGTGTAGTACTGGAAGTGCTCGTGGTAGATCGTGTCGTACTGGTTCTCCTCGATCAGGGTCAGCAGGTGCTGCACCTCGATGGAGACCCAGCCGTCGTCGGCGACCAGGGTGCGCAGCCCCCGGGTGAACCCGACCACGTCGGGGATGTGCGCGTACACGTTGTTGGCCACGACCAGGTCCGCCGGGCCGTGCTCGGCGCGGACGCCGGCGCCGGTGTCCGGGTCGAGGAACGCCGTGAGCGTTGGCACACCCGCCTCCCGCGCCGCGGCGCCGACGTTCACCGACGGCTCGATGCCGAGGCAGCGGATCCCGCGGTCCACCACGTGCCTCAGCAGGTACCCGTCGTTGCTCGCGACCTCGACCACGAAGGCGTCGGGTCCCAGACCCAGCCGCTGTGCGGCGCCGTCGACGAAGGTGCGCGCGTGCTCCACCCAGGAGGTCGAGTAGGAGGAGAAGTACGCGTACTGCGTGAACGTCTCCTCCGGCGTGATCAGCGGCGGGATCTGCGCGAGCCAGCAGTCGGTGCAGACCCGCAGGTGCAGCGGGTACGCCGGCTCCGGCTGGTCCAGTTGGTCCGCGGCGAGAAAGCTCTCACACGGTGGCGTCGCCCCAAGGTCGACGACGCTCGCCATCGCTTCCGAGCCGCAGAGTCGGCATCGTGTCATCTACTGTCCCCATCCCCCCTGCTCGCGCGGTGTCCCCGCCACGAGCCAGTGCTGTGGTCCTCTACCGGCGGCGGGCCGTCCCCGCCGCCCGACCGACCCGCGATCGCGGTGCGGTACGCATCCACCAGGCGCTCCAGACCGACGGCCGGGCTGAAGTCCTGCTCGTAACGGCGTCGGGCCGCCCGGCCCATCTCCCGCCCCAGGTCCGGATCGGCCGTGATCCGGCGCAGGCAGGACGCGAGCGAGGCGGGCTCGCCCGGCCGGTGCAGCAGCCCGGTCACCCCGTCCTCCACGAGTTCGACGAAGGCGCCGTGCCCGGCGGCGACGACCGGGACCCCCGCCGCCATCGCCTCCACGACGACCAGGCCGAACGCCTCCAGCCATGTGGAGGGCGCCACCACGGCGACCGACCGGGCGACGGCCTGCCGGCACTGGGCCGTGTCGTACAGGCCCACGTACCGCACGTCGTCCCGGCCCTCCGCCCAGGCGGCCACCTCGCGCTCCAACGGCCCCGTGCCGGCGACCACGAGCGGCACGCCCACGCCGCCGTCGGCGGCGATCTCGTCCCACGCGGCCATGAGCAGCCGCACGCCCTTGGCCACCGCGAGCCGGCCGAGATAGAGCAGATGCTCGCCGGCGCCTACTCGGCAACCGCCCGGGTCGGGCACGAAGTTGTGCTTCACCACCAGCCGCCCGGCCGGCATGCCGGCCCGCACCAGGACGTCGCGCTGCGCCGCGGAGATGCAGAGGAACCGCTCCACGCCGGACCACCACCGCCGCCGGTTGACCGACAGGCTGACCGCGAGCGGCACCGTCGCCAGCCGGGAGCCGCGGTAGCAGCCGTGCCGGACGGCGGGCAGCGGCGCGACTCCGACGCACTCGGTGCACGGCCGGCCGTCCCGCTGCAGCGTGCCGGGCGGACAGACCTGGGTGTAGTTGTGCAGCGTGGCGACGGCGGGCACGCCGGCGTCGGCGCAGGCGGCCAGCACCGCCGGTGACAGGAGCGGGAAGACGTTGTGGACGTGCACCACGTCGGGCCGCTCGGTGCGCAGGCGGGCGGCGAGTTCCGCGCGGACCGCCGGGTTCCACGGCACCAGCAGCGGCACTGCGGCCTTGCCCAGCAGGGACCGGGCGGCGATGTCGTCGCTGCGCCGCTCGAACACCTCGACCCGGTGGCCGGCCCCGCGCAGCAGAGCGACCTCCTGGTCGACGACCTTGTTCTCCCCGCTCGGCTGCGCCGAGGCGTAGCGGTTGTGCACCACGAGGACGTGCATGCTCAGGTCACCTCCGATCTCCGCGCCCATCGCGGTATGCGCCGTTGAGGGACTTCGGGCGTTGAGGGCCGGGGGCCTTCGGGCGCCGGAAGCCTGCCGCCTTCGGGCGTCGAGAGCCGAGTGACGCCGGGTACCGGGAGGGCAGTGGCCGCGGCGGGTGCCGCCAGCAGCGAGGCGGCCACGGCCAGATGCAGCAGGTACGGCGAGGCGTCGCCGAGCCCGGCCTCGGTGTACGACGCGATCGCGCAGTAGCCGATCAGGAAGATCGCGCAGGCCCTCTGCAGCGACGGTGGCCGCAACAACGCGACACCGCCCAGCACGATGAAGACCGTCGCCACCAGGGCGATGCCGATCAGACCCTGCTCGTGGTAGACGGCCAGCCAGCTGTTGTCGATCGGCAGCCCGTCGAACGACTTGTCGCCCAGACCCGCGCCGAACAGTTGCTCCGAGGTCGTCCGGGGCGCTGCCAGCAGGGCGTCCCAGACCTTGGCCCGGCCGGTGAGGTTGGAGAAGTTCTCCTGGCTCTGCCCGCGCAGGAACCACGCCCGAAGCGCGGAGCTGAACGCCACCGCGGCGACAGCCGCGCACAGCACCGCCCAGGCGAAGAACCGGCGGGCGGCGGCGCTGGTCGGGACGAGCGAGCCGATCGCCAACGCCAGCCCGATGAGCAGGCCGAGCGTGGCCGTCCGGGTATGGGTCAGCGCGAGCAGGACGAGTGACGGCACGATGATCACCGCCGCGCTGGTCCTGTCGGTCCGGCGGCCCAGTACGAGCAGCACGGTGAGCCCGGTGATCACCGCGGCGTACTGTCCGATCTGCGGCGGGGTGAGCGGCCACAACGCGCCGACCAGCCGCCCGCCGTAGAGCTCGGGCATGGCCGCGCCCGGTGAGATGACCAGGCCGACGGCCACCGACCCGAGCACCGCGAAGTACATCCGGATGTGGTGCCGGACGAACGTCACGCCGCCGTCCCACCAGCGGCTGAGCAGCCACAGCGTGCCGACGAAGAGAGCCAGCCGGGCGCAGCGGAACAGCGCGCCGAACCCGGACTCCAGATTGGCGCTGGAGAGCACGCTCGGCACCAGCAGCAGGGTGAGCAGGAACAGGAGGGCGCCGGCTCGGATGCGCAGCCGGAGGTTCACCGCGAGCGCCAGCGCGAACGCGGCGACCAGCGCGCCCATGGTGACCATCTGGATGAGGGAGCGGGGCAGCGGGACGATGGTCTTCGCCCCGGCGGAGCCGAGCGTGTTGAGGACCAGCAGCCCCCAGACCGTCCCGACGACCTTCGGTGTGTGGTCCGCGCCCATCTCAACCACCGTCCCGTGCGCGGAAGGTGCTGCCCGCGTCCTGCCGGTACGGCGGGCCCTGCCACTGCCCGGCGTCGAGTGTCCGGCTCGGGTCGTGGGCGACGAACGTCCAGGGCCCGAGGTAGACGTTGTCGTGCCAGCGGTTGTGCTGCCGGTGGGTGATCGCCTCGGCCACCCGCTCGCCCTGGTACGGCGACCAGTCCGGATAGGTGCCGTAGTTGGCCAGCACCGCCATCCGGTCGCACTTCACCGTGCAGTCGACGACGGACTTGTCCAGCACGAAGCGGTTGCCGTGGATGTCCACCCGCTGGGTCTTCCACCGGCAGTCGGCGTACAGAGGTGCGGTGGCGATCGCCGGCTGTGCGCAGCGGTCGGTGTCCTTCACCAGCAGCGTGCAGTCACCGGACGAGGTGTTGGCCGGGCTGTTGCAGAACCGGTCGGCGTTCTCCCACAGGGTGATCCCGGACCAGTTGTTCTCCAGCACGTTCCGGTAGATCTCGATCCTGTCCGTGCGGGCCCGGATCCGTGGTTCGCCGCCGGACTCGGACAGGTAGACGGTCGCGAACGGGAAGGTGTCGCCGCGGTCGGCGCGCCTGCGGCCCTCGACCCAGTTGTTCCGCCGGATCGTGTTCGCCCGGATGACCGCGTTGTAGCTGGTCTCGTAGATCAGCGCGGCACCGTCGTTGGCCTCGAGCACGTTGTCCTCGATGCGGAAGTCGTTGTTGTTGGTGTCCGCCCACAGCCCGGCCCCGCGGTTGCCGTGCACCCAGTTGCCGCGTACGTCGGCGCCGTCGACGGCCCAGAACTTGACGCCTCCGGTGCAGCCGCAGCCCGGCCGCCGCCGCTCCCAGTCGCCGGTGTTGTTGCCCGTGATCTCGTTGCCCTCGACCACGAGGCCGCTGAGACGGCCGCCCGCCTTGTACGCGTTCAGGCCGTACTGGCCGTTGCCGCGCAGGCAACTGGCGCGGACCCGCTGGCGGGCACCGGCCATCAGCCCGGCGCCGGAGTTGTGCTGGATCGTCGCGTGCTCGATCACCCACCCGTCGGCCGAGTCGTGGTTGACCACGCCCTCGTTGTGCGGCGCGACGAAACCCTGCACGGTCAGGTGGCGGATGGTGACGTCGCGGGCGATGCCGCCGAACGCGTACTGGTTGGTCCTCCGCCCGTCGAGCACCGCCCCCGGCGCACCGAGGTAGCGGTTCCCCTCCTTGGGGATGACCTGGGCGTAACGGTCCGGCCGGAGCCTGTGCTTGCCCGGGCGAAGCCAGAACGTGGTGTGCGGGGGGCTGCTCTTCGTCTTCGCGGCCAGGTCACCGGCGACCGCGGGGTCGACCGTCACCGCGCCCGTCGGCGCCCTGGCCGGTCCGGCCGCGGGCTGGGCGCACACCCGGGCCACGGGCGTGGACGACGGCGCGGCGGTCGGCTTCGCCCCGGCGTCCGGCGTGCTGTCACAGCCGGTCGCCGCCAGCAGGGCCAGCGCCAGCGGTGCCGCCGCCGACGCCCAGTGCCGCCTCCTGTTCCCCACGCGCCCCCCTAGCCGCGGAACCTGAGCACGGTGGTGAACTCCTCCGCGCCGTCGGCGAAACCGGTGCCGACCAGCGTGGTGGCGCGTTCCTTGCGCCCGAATCCCGCGGAGTACCAGCCCAGCGGCGGGTCGCTCTCGCCGCGATGCGCCTGCCAGGACAGCTGCCCGGGCAGGTCGAGCACCGCGGAGCGGTCCTCGCCGTCCCGAATCCAGGTGAGCAAGGCCCGGTTCCCCACCAGGTCCGCGGCGATCGCCGGGCCGAGGTGGAACGCCAGGCGCACGGCCCGGCGCGGGCTGTGCCGGCCGCGGACCTCGTCGACCACCCGCAGCTCCCGGCTCGCGGCCGTCAGCTCCACCCGGCGGCGGTGCACGGAGGGTTGGTAACCGTCGTGCTCGGCACACCAGCGGGCCACCTGCTCCCCGGACGTGTCCGCGACCAGGACGCGGCTGCGGGCGTGCCGCGTCCACAGGAACGGCCCGCCGGAGACGGACTGGTCGGCGCCGTCCACTTGCAGGGTGTTGTGCCCGAGGGTCGACCGGAAGTACTGCCGCCACGCGGGCTGCCCGTGGTAGCAGTACGTCCCCGGGTCGGCGAGCACGTCGACTCCGTCGTGCCGGACCTCCACGGACAGCGCGTCCGCGTGAGCGTGCGCGGCGATGGACAGGAAGCCGTGCGGACCACCGTCGCAGCGGCACCAGATCTCCCCGGGACCCCGCAGGATGGTCATGCCCGCATCGGCGAAATGGGCCGGCCGGGCGGCCGGGCGGGTCACGGCCGGTGCGGTTCCGTCTTTCGCGTACGGCCGGATGAGCGCGGCCAGCAGCGGGGTGCGCACATCGGTGCCGGACACGGTCGGCCACCAGGCGAGCCGGCCGAACACGGCGTCCCCGGTGGCCAGCAGGGAGGCCCAGCGGTCGGTGCCCGCGCCGTCCACGACCAGGCCGTGCCCGTCGTCCGCGTCGCCCTGGCGGGGCGGCCGTAACCGGCTGTCCACGACGGCCGCGAGCGCGTCGGTCATCCGCAGCAGCACCAGCCGGATCGACGCGGGGACCGGCACGCCCGCGGCGTCCGCCTCGGCCACCGCGGCCAGGCCGAGCTCCAGCACCAGTCCGTGATACTCGCCGGCCAGCTCGCGGTTGAGGCCGGAGTCGAAGGTGTTGCTTCGCAGATGCCGCTCCAGCGACCGCAGCGCGTCGGCCCGCAGGCGCGCCGAGGAGGGGAACCACCCGAACGCGCAGGCCGCGGCCAACTGCCCGGCGGCCTCGGCGATGACGTGGTTGTTCGCCGAGGACCCCCGGCTGGGGAAGGCGGCCAGCCAGCGCTGGTGGTGCCAGATCTGGTTCAGGGCCACCGGGTTGCCCTCGAACAGCGTGGCCGCGCCCGGCCAGCCGTCGAGCAGCCGGCGGATCCACACCCAGGACAGCAGCCGGATCCCCAGCTCGATGCCGCTGGTCCAGTGCACTCCGCGCAGCGGCGCGTTCGCCGCCCACCAGGACCGCAGGTGCTCCGCCACGCGCTCGGCGTACCGCTCGTTCCCGGTGACCGCGTAGGCGGCGGCGAGCACGGTGAGGTACTGGTGCCGGGACAGCTCCCAGATCTGCTTGATGTCCCCGACCGCGTCCTCGTTCCGGTACGGCACGTCGAAGGCGTAGCCCCACGGAGCCCGGCGCCCGGTCTTCGGGTCGTACCACCAGTCCGGGTCGGCCAGGTCGTCGCGGACCACCCCGAAGTACTCGGCGTGCCCGGCCATCAGCCGGTCCGCCTCGGCGATGAGACGTTTCGCGGCATCCGGTGGCACCGCGGCGATCGTCCCGGCGGGCAGTACCGCGGTGAACCGGGCGCCGGTCACGCTCGGGCACTGGGGCCGCGCCGACCGCCACAGCCGCCTGCGCACCGCGTCGCCCACCCGGCCGCCGACCTCCCGCGGTCCCATCCGGGACAGCCGCCGCAGGTACCAGCCCGGACTCCCCGAGCTCACCGTCATCGCGCCCTCGCCAACGTCACCGGCGCGCCACCGGCCAGGGCGGCCCGCACGGCGAGCGTGGCCGCCGTGGTGGTGACCAGCGACTCCAGCGGCACCGGCATCGGCCCGCCGGTCCGCACGGCCTTGACGAACGCGGCCAGTTCGGCGTTCTGGCCCTTGTCCCGGGCCTTGGGCAACCGCGAACTGACCCACCGCTTGCGGCCGTAGACCGAGGCCCGGACGAAGTCGTCGAGCCGCAGCGCGCGGCCGTCCGCGACCAGGTCCAGCGTCTCCTTGGGGAAGCCGGCCGGGCCGGTGGTGACGTAGCTGATGGTGGCGGTGGACCCGTCCGGGTAGCGCAGCACGACCTGCAGGTCCTCGTTGCCGGACGTGGCGAGCGCGTACACCGAGACCGGGTCGGCCTCGAGCAGCCAGCTCGCCGTGTCGATGAAGTGCCCGCCCTCGCCGGCGAACCGCGAGCCCTGGGTGCCTTGCTGGAGGTACCAGCTGCCGTGCTCCAGCCGGCCCGCGTTGACCAGGTAGCGGACGCTCGCCGGACCGGTCCGGGCGCCGAACCGCTTCCTGGCCTCCTGCAGCAGCGGCGCGAAGCGGCGGTTGAAGCCCACCTGCAGCCGGTCGTTGCCGGACTCCTCCACCGCCGCGAGCACGCCGGTCAGCTCGTCCTCGGTGAGAGCCAGGGGCTTTTCCACGAACACGGCCTTCCCGGCCAGCAGCGCCTTCCGGGTCAGTTCGGCGTGCGAGCTGTGGCGGGTGACGACGAACACCGCGTCGATGGACGTGTCGCCGAGCACGGCGTCGAGATCCGTGGTCGCCTCGGCGAAGCCGAACTTCCGCCGCGCGTTGGCCGCGGACAGCGCCGTCGTGGTGACGACCGTGGACAACTCGACGCCGTCGCGCTGTGCCAGGTGCGGCAGCAGCATCGACGTCGCGTAGTTTCCCGCACCGACGAACGCCAGCCGCACCGGCGACTTGGCGGACCGGGCCGGGGTGGGTGCTCCGCCGTTGCGCCGCACCGCGGGCACGGCCACCGCCGGGGCCTCCGCTTCCTCCGCTTCCCCTGCTTCCCCCGCTTCCACTTTCTGCTCGGGGTACCGGAACAGCACGGCCACGGCCTTCAGCTCGCCGTCCTTCAGGCGCTGGTACGTCTCGACGGCGTCCTCGAAGTCGGCCGTGTGGGACACCAGGGGCTCCACGTCGACGCGGCCGCGGGCGACGAGGTCGAGGAAGCACCCCAGGTTGCGGCGCTCGGTCCAGCGTACGTAGCCGATCGGGTAGTCCCGCCCCTCGAGCTCGTACTCCGGGTCGTAGCGTCCGGGGCCGTAGCTGCGGGAGAACCGGACGTCGAGCTCCTTCTCGTAGTACGCGTTCCACGGCAGGTCCAGGCGGCACTTGCCGATGTCGACGACCCGGCCGCGGTCCCGGCTCAGCCGGGCGGCCAGCTCGACGGGCTGGTTGCTGCCGCCGCCGGCGGCCAGATACACCTGGTCCACGCCGTGACCGCCGGTGAGTTCGGCGACGGCGGTCTCCACGGCCGTGGAGGCGGGATCGCCGCAGGCCGCCGCACCCAGGCGCTCGGCGAGTTCGCAGCGCACCGGGTCCGGGTCGGCCCCGACGACGCGGACGCCCGAGGCGGCCAGCAGCTGCACCACCAGCTGCCCGATCAGCCCGAGGCCGATGACCAGCGCCACGTCGCCGAGCTGTGACTCGCCGCGGCGGACGCCCTGCAACGCGATGGACCCGACGGTGCCGAAGGCCGCGTGCCGCGACGCGAGGCCGTCCGGCACCCGGACGTAGAGGTTCTTCGGCACCCAGTTCAACTCGGCGTGCAACGCGTGCTCGTTGCCGGCGCAGGCCACGAGGTCACCGACCTTCACCTCGTCGATCCCGGCGCCGACCTGCTCGACCACCCCGCACAGCGAGTAGCCCAGCGGCGTGTAGGAGTCCAGCTTGCCCATCACCTTGCGGTAGGTGGCGGGCACCCCGTTGGTGGCCACGCTCTGCACGACCTTGGCCACCTGGTCCGGCCGGGAGCGGGCCTTGCCCAGCATCGACATGCCGGCCTCGGACACCTTCATGAGCTCGGTCCCGGTGGAGATCAGCGAGTAGGCGGTGCGGACCAGCACACCGCCCGGCTTGCACCCCGGCACCGGCACGTCGAGCACCGCCAACTCGCCGCTCTTGTAGTTCTGCACAACCTGCTTCACCCGAACTCCTCTGCATTCCTAAGCCGTTGACCGAGTGCTCTGACCGGCCCCGGAGGTCGCGCCGCGATACCAGTACTCGAGGGTCAGCACATGCCACAGGTGCTTGGAGAAGTCCCGCCGCCCGGCGGCGTCCTCGGCGACCATGCGCGCCAGCGCGTCGCGGCGCAGGAGCCCGGAACTGACGAGCACACCGTCGTGCACCACCTCGCGCACCAGCGGTGCCAGGTCCCGGCTCATCCAGGCGCGCAGCGGGGCGCTGAACAGGCCCTTGGGCCGGTACACGATCTCCCGGGGCAGGACCGAGCAGGCCGCCTCCTTGAGGACGGCCTTGCCCTGCCGCCCGGCGATCTTGCGATCGCCGGGCACCGCGAACGCCGCCCTGACCACCTCGACGTCCACGTACGGCACCCGCACCTCGGTCGAAGCGGCCATGCTCGACCGGTCCGTGTACGCGAGGTTCAGGCCCGGCAGGAACATCCGGGCGTCGCCCAGGCACATGCGGTTGACGAAGTCGTCGAGGTCGTTGTCCTGGTAGACGTCCGCGTGCTCGGTCAGCACGTCCTCGACCGTCCCGGCCAGATCCGGATCGACCAGGGCGAGCAATTCGTCCCGGTCGTACATGGTGTAGCTGCGCCGGAACGCGGTCTCCTCCGGCAGATCGGCGAAGGAGAGGAACCGCTTCGCGAACCGCACCGACCGGTACCCGCGGCGGGCCGAGGCGACCGGCAGCCGGTCCACGGCCGCGGCCACCCCGCGCCGCAGGGGCCGCGGGACGCGCTGGTAGCGCAGTGCGAGCAGGTTGGCCAGGTGCTTGCGGTACCCGGCGAACAGCTCGTCGGCCCCCATCCCCGAGAGCATCACCTTGACCCCGGCCTCCCGGGCGGCCGAGCAGATCAGGAACGTGTTGATCGCGGCGGGATCGCCGATCGGCTCGTCCAGGTGGTACGTCATCCGCGGCAGCAGGTCGAGCACGTTCGGGGCGATCTCGATCTCGTGCAGGTCGACGCCGAACCGCCCGGCGACCTGCCGGGCGTAGCGCAGGTCGTCCGGCATCGCCTCGAACCTGGCGTCCTCGGCGCGGAACCCGATCGTGTACGCGGAGATCCCGGGCCGGTCGCGGGCCGCCAGCGCGGTCAGGTAGCTGGAGTCGAGCCCGCCGGAGAGGAAGGTCGCCACGGGCACGTCGGACAGCAGGTGGCGCCGGGTCGACTCCTCGACGACGGCGGCCATGTCCGGCTGCTCGCCGGCCCGGGCCCGCTCCCGGCCCTCGGCGGCGACGTCCCTCAGGTTCCAGTACCGGCCGCGCTCCACCCGGCCGTCGGGCCGGCACCTCAGCCAGCTCCCCGGCGGCAGCTTCTCCGCCTCGCGGAACGCGCACCGTGAGTCCGGCACCCAGTAGTACAGCAGCGAGGCCACCAGCGCCGCGTGGTCCACCTCGAGCGACCCGCCGGTTGCGGCGGCGAGCGCCTTGAGCTCGGAGGCGAACACCAGACCCTCGCCGCGCCGGAGCAGGAACAGCGGCTTGATGCCGAGCTGGTCGCGGGCGAGTACCAGCTCACCGGTCCGCTCGTCGAAGATCCCGAACGCGAACATGCCGCGCAGCCGGGGCAGGCAGTCCGTGCCCCAGCGCCGCCAGGACTCCAGCAGCACCTCGGTGTCGGAGGTACCGCGGAAGCGCACCCCGGCGGCGGCCAGTTCGGCTCGCAGCTCGGGCGCGTTGTACAGCTCGCCGTTGTACGTCAGGACCAGGCCGCCCGAGACCATCGGCTGGGCGCCCGTCCCGGACAGGTCGATGACGGCCAGCCGTCGGTGCCCGAGGTGCACTTCGCCGTCACCGGCGGGGTGGCCGTACCGGCCCGCCCCGTCGGGCCCGCGGTGGGCGAGGGTGTCGGTGAGCCGGTCGGTCACGGCCTTCCCGTCCGGCCACCGGTACGTGCCTGCGATGCCACACATGTCTACCGCGCCTCCTGGTCGCTGTCCGGGACCCGTGCCGCCCACATCGGCAGCCGCTCCGTCCGCCGCGGGCCTTCCCCCACTGCCTGAACGGCGTGGGAGATACCCCCACCGTTCTGCCGGGCGGGCCGCTCGCTCCGGCCGCGCGGCGCGGTGTGCGGCCCGTCCCACAGCGTGCCGTCGGTCCGGTCCCGCGGATCGGGGTCGACCAGCACCACTCCGATCACCTCGATGCGCTGGTCCGCGAGCTGCCGCGCCACGGTGTGCAGCCATGCGGCGCTGCCGTGCCCGGCCCGCACGACGAGCACGGTCCGGGTGCCGAGGTACTGGAGGTCGGTCCAGGCCGTACCGGGCGCCACCGAGCCGACGCCGAGCCGGGGCTCCTGACGCGACACGGCCGCGGCACGCTCACCGCCGACCACGGTCGGGTCTCCCGGCTTCGGGCGGTGCTTGGCGAGCTGCGGGCCGGGCAGGCCGTCGATGACGACCACGGGCCCCTCCGCCACCAGTGCCCGGCCGAGGTCCAGGGCGAGCACGCTGGTGCCGCGCGCACAGCCCAGTTCCAGCAGCGACACCGGTTCCGCGGAGCCGCGCACGGTGCGGGCCAGGGACGCGGTGAGCCTTGTCCGTGCCGCCCGGGTCCGTCGGCGCTGCCACCGCCTGCCCGGCCGGCGGGGCAGCTCCGCGATGACCGAGGCGCCGAGGTTAGCTGCGATGTCCCGGCGCAGCACGGGGCGGTCCGCCACCACCGAGCCGACCGCGGCCACCGCGAGGCCGAGGGCGAGCCCGAGCACGAGCCCGATCGCGGCGTTGGTGGCAGCCGCCCCGGGCAGGGAGTGCCGCACCGCGCGCGGGGCGTCCACGATCTGTGTACCGGCGACGAGCCGGGGCGTGCCGATGCGCGCCTCCGCGGCACGCTGGCCGAAGTCGGTGATCCGCGAGGTGAGTTCGGCCCGGCGGGCGAAGAGCGACTCCATGTCCGCCGACGCCTCCGGCCGGCTCTCCGGCGATCCGTCCCCGATCGCCTTGTTGACCTGGGCGAGTTCGTCCCGCATGCGGTCCCGCTGGCCGAGCAGGGTCTTTGCCTCGGCGTTCGCGGCTTCCCGTATCCGCCTCACATGGTCCGCGACGAACGCGTCGGCCAGGGCCTCGGCGCGGTCCACCGCTTCCGCGTCGCTGTCACCCGTCACAGTGATCTGCAGCAGGTTGTTGGTCAGTCCGAGGCCCTCGTAGTCCTCCATGAAGTCCTCAGGTTTCTCCGGGGACTCGAGGGACTTCAGGGCTTGACCGGCGATCCGCGTCGTGTGCAGCAGCGCGGCGTCGGTGCGGATCAGCGTTCCGGGGTCGTTCGGCTGGTCCTCCTGATGCGCGACCAGCACCTTGGTCACCGCCGTCGGCGGCGGCGGGAGCAGGACGGCCACCGCCGCGCCGACGAGCAGCCCCAGCAGCGCCATGGAGCACCACAGGCGGCGCCGCCTGCGCACCGCCACCACCAGCGACTGCAGGTCCAGCAACGGGGCGGCGGCCGACGGCTCCGGCGTCGTACGCGTCGTCACCCCGGGCCTCCCGTCGCGTCGGCGCCCACCGCGAGCGCCGGGGTGGCGGCATCCCGAGGACGGCCGGCGGACCGCGCCGGACGGGCCCGGACCGGGCCGGCGAGGACGATGCCGACGACCTCGTGCCCCGCGTCCGCACACGCCTCGGCGAGGCCGGCGAGCTCCTCCGTGGTCCAGCGGCCCGGGCTGAGCACGACCAGGGCCCCCGACTCGTCGTCGCGGTCCGGCACCAGTGGCCGGGACACCGAAACCCCCACCACCCGGAGCACGGGGTATCCCCTGCTCGAAGAGCCCGGGGAAGGATCGCTCCCGGCCTCGGCGACGAGCTGCCCCGCGGCCCGGTGTGCGATCTCGTCGCCGTCCGGGACCACCACCACCACCACCACCAGCAGCCGCCGGGGGGCCGGCAGCTGATCCCGGAGGCGGGCGCACACCCGCCGGTAGCGGATCCGCCGGTCGGCCTCGTCGCCGGACGCCCGCGGGGCCGGTACGTCCCACCGGACGTCGACGCCCAGCAGGCGGCGGATCCGGGCCCGCGGGCCACGGCCCTCCGGCCGGTGCGCGGGTTGTTCACCGGGTACGTCGACGGTCCCCAGCAGCGCCGAGCCCAGCGCCGCGGCGATCTCCGGTTCGGTGCGCGGCCGGCGGCTCATCCGCGCGGCGGCGAGATGGCCGACGACCGCGAGCAGGAAGAACAGCAGCGCCCCGGCGACGACGAGCTGCGTCCGCGTCGGCGGCGCCTCACCGGCCGGCCGGGCCGCCGGCCCCATGACGACCATGGTGGCCTTGCCGGCAGCCGGGTCGGCCTGGTCCAGCCTGGTGATGGCCTCCCGCAGGGTGGTGCGCAGCTTCGCGAGCTCGGTGCGGGTCTGCACACTCTCCACGGTCCGCCCCGGATCGGCCGCGTCGGCCAGCTCGGTGATGCGACGGCTGGTCCGCGTCACCAACTGCCGCAGCTCCTCGGGCCGGGCCGCCGCCTCGGGGTCGGTGCTGTCGCCCGCGATCCGCGCGGCGAACGCGACGAACTGCTGGGCCACCTGGTCGGAGAGCCGCTGTGCGCGCTCCGGGGTGTCGGCCGTGCCCGAGATCTTGATGATGTTCCCGTCGGCGGTCTTGGCGCTCACCCGGTCCCGCAGCTCGCCGCTGCTGACGCCGCTCCAGCCGAGCGTGGCGGCCACGCGGTCGATCACCACCGAACTGGTCGCGACCTCCGTCTGGGTCAGCAGCTCGCGCTCCTCCCACGCCCCCGGCAGCAGCACCGACGCCGACGTCGTGTAACGCGGCGGGAACAGCACGGAGGCGCCGTAGCCGACGAGCGCGCCCACCAGAGCGAGGAGGATGAGAAGCCGTCGGCGCCGACGGATCATCCGCCCGATCGTGACCAGGCGTATCGTGTCGTCGCTCAACGGCGCGGCCTCTTCCCCGCCCGGCCCGGGCCGGCCGCCGGCACCGGAGGCCGGTCACGGCAGGCAGCGGCGTAGGCGGCGAGCAGCGACGCTTGCGAGTTCCGCCAGGAGAGTGCCCCGCTGATCCGCTCCCGGCCGATCCCGCCCATCCGGGCCCGCCGCTCCGGATCGTCCAGCAGCAGCGCGATGAGCCGGGCGAACTCGGCCTCGTCGTCGGCGGGCGCGTAGAGGGCGGCGTCACCGGCGGAGACGCGTGCCTCCTTCAGGTCGAACGAGACGATCGGCCGGCCCATCGCCATGTACTCCAGGACCTTGTTCATGGTCGACACGTCGTTGAGCGGATTGCGCGGGTCGGGGGAGAGGCACACGTCCGCGGTGGACAGGTAGCGCACCAGGTCGGCGTCCGGAACGCGCCCGGTGAACCGCACCTGCTCACGGAGTCCGAGCCGCCGGGACAGCTCCACCATCGCGTCGAAGGCGTCGCCGGAGCCGACGAACACCGCGTGCCAGTCGGTCCGCCCGAGCTCGTCACGCAGCTTCGCCAGGGCCCGCAAGGCGTAGTCGACGCCGTCCTGCGGGCCCATGACGCCCAGGTAGCACAGCAGATGGGGCTTGCCGCGCTTCAACTCCGGCTCGGGCGGCACCGGTTGGAACCGGTCGGTCTGGGGCGCGCTGCGCACCACGAACACGTCCTCCGGCCGCCGGCCGCCGCGGCGCACCGCGACGTCCCGGTAGCTCTCGTTCGTGGCGAGCACGATGTCCGCGGCCCGGTAGGTCCGCCGTTCCAGCGCGCACACGGCGCGGTAGAGCAGGTCCTCGCCGCGCCCGAACCGGGAGAGGTACAGCTCGGGCACCAGGTCGTGCTGGTCGAAGACGAACCGCGCGCCGCGCCGCTTCAGCCACAGGGCCGGCAGGAACAGCAGGTCGGGCGGGTTGCAGGCGTGGACCACGTCGACCGGGCCGACCTTCCGGGCCAGCCGGGCCGTGTGCCACAACGCCGCTCCGTACTCCCGCAGATAGCCGGCCGGTCCGCCGGTGGCCGCGCGCAACGGGTAGCGGTGGATCCGCACCCCGTCGATCACCGCCTCCGGCTCCGTGTCCCGCTTGCTCCCCCGGGGGCAGATGACGTGCACCTCCCAGCCCGCGTCGCGCAGCGTCGTGCACTCCTGCCACACCCGCCGGTCGAACGGCACCGACAGGTTCTCCACCAGGATCAGCGCGCGCCGGCCCGGCCGCTCGCCACCGGCTCCGTCCTCGAACGATGTGTCACCAAGCAAGGCCCACGTACCCCGGTTCGGTCTGACGCGCCTCGGCGTCGGGAAGGCGGACGAGGTCGACGATCAGCGGGCCGTCACCATGGGGCAGCGCCGCCAGCACGGCCGGATCACTGGTCCCGACCAGGCACACCTCGGCGTGCTCGAGCACCTCCTCGACGGAATCCGCGAGCAGCTGCGCGAGGTGCGGCAGCCGGGTCTCGATGTACTCGCGGTTCGCGCCGAGCAGCCGGGACAGGCTCACGTTCGCGTCGTAGATCTTCAGGTCGTACCCCTTGCCGAAGAGCCTCTCCGCCAGCTCGACGAGGGGGCTCTCGCGCAGGTCGTCGGTGCCGGGTTTGAAGGACAGCCCGAACAGGCCCGCCCGGCGCTTGCCGGTGCGCTCCACCAGCTCCACCGCGCGCTGCAGATGATCGGAGTTGGAGGGCAGCACGTGGGCGAGGATGGGCACCGAGACGTCGGCCCGCCGCGCCGCGTGGACCAGGCTGCGTAAGTCCTTGGGCAGGCAGGAGCCGCCGAAGGCGAAGCCGGGCCGCAGGTAGGCGGGGCTGATGTTCAGCTTGCGGTCGGCCAGGAACACGTCCATCACCTGGTGCGAGTCCACCCCGAGCGCCCGGCACACCGCGCCCAGCTCGTTCGCGAAGCCGATCTTCAGGCCGTGGAACGCGTTGTCCGCGTACTTGATCGCCTCGGCCGTAGGGACCGGCACCCGGAACACCTCGCCGGGCAACCCCTCGTACAGCGCCGTCACCGCGTCCCCGCTCGCCGGGTCGAGCTCCCCGATGACGGTCTTGGGCGGGTCGAAGAAGTCCCGCACGCTCGTGCCCTCGCGCAGGAACTCCGGGTTGACCGCGACCCCGACGTCCGCCCCGGCCGTGCCGCCGACGTACTTCTCCAGGATCGGCACCAGCAGGTTCAGGCAGGTGCCCGGGAGCATGGTGCTGCGGAACACGACGGTGTGCCGGCCCCCCTGCTCGGCCCCCTCGGCCAGCGCGGCGCCGATCTGCTCCGTGACCCGCTCCAAGTACGTGGTGCACAGACTGCCGTTGGCCTCCGACGGCGTCCCCACGCAGACCAGCGACACCTCACTGCCCCTGATCGCCTCGCGGACGTCGGTGGTGGCGCGTAACGCCCCGGTCCGCACGACCTTGGCGATGAGCTCACCGATCCGCTCCTCGACCACCGGGGCCCTGCCGTCGTTGACCAGGTCGACCTTCACCTGGTTCACGTCCACCCCGATGACCTCGTGTCCTATGCTGGCCAGGCACGCGGCCGACACACAGCCCACGTAGCCGAGCCCGAAAACGCTGACTCTCATGACCCGTTCACCCGTTCCTCCCCCCAGGCAGGCCCTCGCGGCCTGCCGTCCGCGCGCCGGCGGAACCGTCGAGTCGTGGCTCCCCGCGCATCAGTAGGCGCCCTGCCCGTGGAGCACCGCACGCAGCGTCTTCCACAAGATCACCGTGTCCAGGGCGAGCGACCAGTCCTCCACGTACCGCAGGTCCAGCCGGACCGCCTCCTCCCACGACAGGTCGCTGCGCCCGCTGATCTGCCACAGGCCGGTGAGTCCGGGCTTGACCAGCAGCCGCCGCCGGATGTCCGGGCCGTACGCGGCGCACTCCTCCGGCAACGGAGGCCGCGGACCGACGAGCGACATCGATCCGGTGAGCACGTTGAAGAGCTGCGGCAGCTCGTCGACCGAGTACCGGCGCAACGCTGCTCCCACCCGGGTCACCCGCGGATCCCGGCGGAGCTTGAACAGCGGGCCGGAGCCCTCGTTGCGGTCGGCCAGCTCGGCGCGTGCCCGGTCGGCCCCGGCGACCATGGTGCGGAACTTGAGCATGGTGAACTCGCGGCCGTCCTTGCCGACCCTGCGCTGGCGGTAGAACACCCCACCCCGGCTGTCCACCAGCACGAGCAGCCCGACGCACATCATCAGCGGCGCGAACAGCACCAGCAGGACCGCCGCGCCCATCCGGTCGACGACCCCTTTGACCGCCCGGCGGCCCCCGGTGAAGGCCGGCATGCTGACCCGCAGCAGCGGGATCCCGAGCACCGCGTCGATGTGCAGCCGCGGGCCGGCCACCTCCATCAGCACGGGGGCCACGACCATCTCGGTGTCGCTGCCTTCGAGGTTCCACGCCAGCCGCTGCAACCGGTCCGGTGACCAGTGCGGATCCGGGGTGACGGCGACGACACGGTAGCCGTCGCGGCGGATGTGGCCCGCGACGTCCGCCAGCCGGCCCACGACCGGCACTCCGTCCAGCCGGTCACCGTGGGCCCCGAGACCGTCCGCCGTGCACACCGCGTCCACCCGCCATCCGAGGTGCGGGAACTTACGGGTGCGGTTGATCAGGTCGCGCACGGTGGCCGGGCTCCCGGCGGCGAGCACCGGTCTCAGGCACCGGCCTTCCTTGCGCTGTTTGTGCAGCCAGAGGCGCAGCAGATACCGCGCGGTCATGGTGACGAGTGCGATCGCGGGGATCGCGACGAAGATCCAGAGCTTGATGTTGCGCGAGGTGAGGGCGATCCCGCCGAGCGCCAGGACGACGGTCGCCGCGAACAGTGAGCGTCCGAGCCGGCGGAACTCCTCGGCGCCCTGGCCGAGCACGGCCGGAGCCCACGACCGGGTCACCGCGAGCGCCCCCAGCACCAGCAGCTCGGTGCCGAAGGCGAGAATGCCCCACTTCTCATGCCAGTCGGCCGCGTCCCGGGCCCCGAAGAAGTTCCCGATCGCCGCCACCACGAAGGCGGTGGTCACGGTATCGCTGGTGATCACGGTACGGCGGTACCGCTGCTCCCAGTCGATCGCGGGCCGGCTGATCGCCCCGTTCGCCAGACGCCCGCGCTCCGACGGAAACGGGCTGACTAATTCCCCCTGCCGCACAGAACCCCCCAGGTCCCCAGTGCCGACGTGCTCGCCCCACCCTGTTGCTCACCGCGGGAGGACCCCACCCCCCGCCCCGTGCATGACATCCGGCTGGGGGAGAGCCACGTGAACAACCCGCCTGGCGGTAGTGGACTCGCCTGTCCTGCCGGACTTCTCGAGGTGCGCGGAGACCCGTCGAAACCTCGGATGCTCCCCGCACCCAAGGCCCTCCCGGGCCCCAGAACTGATCATCCCCATGTGTGGTGCCGGGGACGTGACCGCTGGCTTTGCGTAGCGCCGGATCTATAGATCGTTATGGGTCGCCTTGTGCCCGAACAGCTGAAGCACGGTCAATCTAGACCATGGAAGCGAGGATGGAGAGGGGTCGTGTGCAATTTGTGGTCAAGGCTTGAAGGTTGATCCACCGTTCGGTGGCCGCCTATGGTCACCTTCACGCCATCGTGCGCTCTCCAGCGGTTCGGCCGGGGCCTGGGGGCGGCTCGTGCGCGGTGGTGACCGGTGAGTTGCGGCGGGCGGTCTCGGGCAGGCCTGATCAAAATGTGTGACGCTCATCGACTCGTAGTGCCTGGCTGGAAGGCCTGTCGACAGCGGCGGCGGGGAGGCGACCTGCCTCACGGGTGGACGGCTGAGCTCATCGGCGAGTCGTTCCCCATGTCTACGAATCGGTCTCGATCCGGGCCACTGCTTGGGCCCTGAGGACGGTGCGGCAATCATGGGCCCATGCACCGGCCGCCGCTCCGCCTCCACGCCTCCGAGTGGTTCACGGCCGACGAGTCGACCCTGAATGTCGCGTTTGTGTACCCGATGCAGGGTCCTGCCGGAATCTTCGGACCCGCCTGTGAGGCATGCGCGCGGCTGGCTACCGAGGAGATCAACAAGGCGGGCGGTGTCCTCGGCAAGGAGCTGCGGCTGCTTGAGGTCGACGGCGGCGCGGAGCCCCAGCGGGTCGCGGACGAGGTCGAGGCACTGGTGGCGACGGGTGCCGTGCAGGGCGTCACCGGCTGGCACATCTCCTCGGTGCGGCAGGCGGTGGCGCCGCGCGTCGCGCACCGGGTGCCGTACGTCTACACGGCCCTGTACGAGGGCGGCGAACGCACCGAGGGCGTCTTCATGACCAGCGAGACCCCCGCCTGGCAGCTGCTGCCTGCGATGCGGCTGCTCGCTGAGGCGCGGGGTGTGCGCCGCTGGTTCGTCGTCGGCAACAACTATGTCTGGCCCCGGCGCACCGCCCGGGCCGCGCGCCGCTACGCGCGCGAGGGCCGGGGCCGGGTCTCCGGTGAGGCGTACCTCCCGCTGGGTATCGACGATTTCACCGACGTGCTGCGGCGCATTGAGCGGGCGGACGCGGACGGCGTGCTCATGCTCCTTGTGGGCAGCGACGCGGTTCGCTTCAACCGGGCCTTCGCCACTGCCGGCCTCGATCAGCGCTGCCTGCGGCTGAGCACGCTCATGGACGAGAGCATGCTGCTGGCAAGCGGCCTCGAGGCAACCACCGATCTCTACAGCACGGCCGGGTTCTTCGCGTCACTGGCCGACCAGAACACGATGGACTTCCACGGTCGGTATGCCGGCCGCTTCGGGATGGACGCACCGGCGCCCGGGAGCCTCGGCGAGTCCTGCTACGAGGGCGTGCTGCTGCTCGCGGCGCTCATCGAACGGGCCCGCACCCTGGACGTGTCCGCCATCGGAGCGGCCGCCGAGAACGTCGCCTACGAAGGTCCACGCGGCTTGCTGAGCCTGGACGGACGGCATGTACGCCAGCGCATCTACCTGGCGCAGGCGGACGGTCTCGACTTCAACGTGCTCGCCCAACTGCGCGCTCCGCACGAGCTGTTGTGACTCCGCCGTTGCCCTCCAGTGCCCCGGCCAGCTGATCGAGCAGGGGCTTCAGCTGCTCCTCTTCGTCCTTTGTGAGCAGGGACTCCATCTCGCCCCAGTCGGCCCCGACCGCGCGGGACAGCCGCTGCCAGTGCTGCATGCCCCGTGGTGTGAGCTGGGCCAGGACCCGGCGCCGGTCGGCGGGGTCGACGCGGCGGAAGACCAGGTTCTGGTCGACGAGTTGGTCCATCAGCTTGGTCAGGGTCGGGGCTGGCAGGAAGGCGTGGTCGGCGAGGGCCGTCATGATGTGTCCCCCGCCGTCGGAGAGCAGGTCGAGTACCCGCCACGCCTCGATGGAGCAGTCGAATTCGTCGAGCACGGACTGGACTCGGCGCACCGAGAGGCGCTCGGCTCGTGTCAGCAGGTGGAGCAGGTCCTGGGGCCGCCTCGCCATCGCACTCCTCAGCTCTCATCCGCAATGTCCCCGCGGCGGGGACGACTTGAGCCTACCGTCGATCACCTCACTCTTGACAGAGGATTCCCGGAATCTGGTCCTTCCCGGTGGAAGCAATAAGTGCCGTCACTGAGATGCCGCCAACCGTGCGTCGCCAGTTACGGCTCCTCTCCTTTTTGACCTACCGAGATACTTCCTCTGGAAACTGTTCTTCAATTGCACGGAAACACGGTTGAAACAGTTCCGCCGCAGGCTGTGGACGCACTTCAGCGACCAGCCCGGAGGTCACCCCGGAACGGCTGGGGGACCCGCGCGCCAACGCCGCCGCCACTCTGAAGCGCGTCTCATCCACTCCCTCCGTTCCTTCCCCAGAGACTTCCGCTCACTTCGCACAGCCCTTCGGGGCAAGGAGGTATTGAATGTCCGGGCTCAGCATCAGCAGACGCGGTCTCCTCACGGGCGTATCCGCCCTCGGCGCATCCGCCGCTCTCAGCGCGTGCGGCGCCAAGACCGGCAGTGACACGTCGTCCGGCACCGGCGCCAAGGCGGACACCTCAGGCGACACCGTCAAGGTGGGTCTGCTGAATTCGCTTTCGGGCACGATGGCCATCAGCGAGGTGACGGTCCACAACGCGCTGTTGCTCGCGGTCAAGGAGATCAACGCCGCCGGCGGTGTACTGGGCAAGAAGCTGAAGCCGATCAGCCAGGACGGCGCCTCCGACTGGCCGACCTTCGCCGAGAAGGCGCAGACCTTGATCACGGACGACAAGGTCGTGGCCACGTTCGGCTGCTGGACCTCGGCCAGCCGCAAGGCCGTCAAGCCGGTCTTCGAGCGGAACAAATCGCTGCTGTTCTACCCGGTGCAGTACGAGGGCCTGGAGCAGTCGCCGTACATCTTCTACATCGGTGCGACCACCAACCAGCAGATCGTTCCCGCGCTGGACTACCTCAAGAAGCAGGGTCTGACGAAGCTCTACCTGGTCGGCAGCGACTACGTCTTCCCGCGTACCGCCAACAAGGAGATCCGGGCGTACGCGAAGGCCAACGGCATGGAGGTGGTCGGCGAGGACTACGCGCCGCTGGGCTCCACGGAGTTCAGCACCATCGTCAACAAGGTCAAGGACGCCGGCGCGGACGCCGTGTTCAACACCCTCAACGGCGACAGCAACGTGGCCTTCTTCAAGGAGTACAAGTCCGCGGGGCTGACCGCGAAGAGCCTGCCGGTGCTGTCGGTCTCCATCGCCGAGGAGGAGGTCAAGAGCATCGGCACCCAGTACCTGGAGGGCCAGTTGACGGCCTGGAACTACTACCAGACCACTCCGGGCGCGGCGAACGAGAAGTTCGTGAAGGCGTACCAGGCCGCGTACGGCAAGGACAAGCCGACCAGCGACCCGATGGAGGCCGCCTACATCTCCGTCTACCTGTGGAAGGAGATGGTCGAGAAGGCGGGCTCCTTCGACGTGGCGAAGGTGAAGGCGGCCTCCGACGGCATCACCTTCGACGCCCCCGAGGGCAAGGTCACCGTCGACGGCGCCACTCAGCACGTCTACAAGACGGCCCGCGTCGGCAAGGTCGGCTCGGACGGCCTCATCGAGGAGGTCTGGAACTCGGGCAAGCCGATCAAGCCGGACCCGTACCTGAAGGGCTACTCCTGGGCCTCCGGCCTCTCCTGAGCCCCGCTCGGCCCCTCGCGGTGGACCCGGCCTCGTCGTGAGGCCGGGTCACGCCATGGAAAGCCCGCACCTTTCGTCCCCGACCCGGAGCCGCTTCATGACGGTCATCCTCAACCAGTCCTTCACCGGCGTCAGTATCGGTGCCGTCCTGCTGCTCATCGCGCTCGGCCTGACCCTGACCTTCGGTCAGATGGGCGTGATCAACATGGCGCACGGCGAGTTCATCATGGCCGGCGCCTACACCACGTACGTGCTGCAGAAGTCCATCAGCAGCGCCGGCGTCTCCCTGCTCGTCGCCCTGCCACTGGCCTTCCTCGTCGCCGGCGCCATGGGAGCGCTCCTGGAGTGGCTGCTCATCCGCCGCCTGTACACCCGGCCGCTGGACACCCTGCTGGTCACCTGGGGCGTCTCCCTGATGCTCCAGCAGCTCGCCCGTGACATCTTCGGCGCCCCCAACGTCCAGACCCACGCCCCGGACCTGCTGACCGGCAACATCTCGGTCGCGGGCATCACCCTCGCCAACAACCGTCTGTTCATCCTCGTCCTCGCTCTGCTGTGCGTCCTCGCCCTCACGCTGATCCTGCGGCGCACCCCGCTCGGGCGCCGTGTCCGGGCCGTCGTCCAGAACCGCGACCTCGCCGAGGTTTCCGGCATCGCCACCGAGCGGGTGGACCGTACGACGTTCTTCATCGGCTCGGGCCTGGCGGGTGTGGCCGGCGTCGCGCTCACCATGGTCGGCCCGATCGGCCCGACCATGGGCACCAACTACATCGTCGACGCCTTCCTGGTCGTGGTCGTCGGCGGCATCGCCCAGCTCAAGGGCAGCGTCATCACGGCCTTCGCGCTCGGCGTCCTGCAGTCCGTGCTGGAGTACTCCACGACCGTGAGCGTGGCCAAGGTCATCGTGCTCGTGGCGATCGTCGCCTTCCTTCAGTGGCGACCCCAGGGCCTGTACACACTGCGCACCCGGAGCCTGGCATGACGACAACGACCTCCCCGACCGAGACGACCTCCCCGGCCGAGACGACGTCCGTGGCGCAGCCGTCGGTGCCCCTCCTGGAGCGCGTCCGCGTGCCCGGCGCCTTCGTCCTCGGCGCCCTCCTGCTCCTCGGCGTTGCCCCGCTCGTCCTGTCCGACTTCCGGCTCAACCTCCTGGCCAAGTACCTGTGCTACGCGATCGTGGCCGTCGGCGTGAGCCTCGCCTGGGGCCGCGGCGGACTGATGGTCCTCGGCCAGGGCGTCTTCTTCGGTCTCGGCGGCTACGCCATGGCCATGCACCTCAAGCTCGCCGACGCCGCAGACACCGGCCAGAAGTTGCCGGACTTCATGCAGCTGTACGGCACGGGTGACGCGCTGCCCTGGTGGTGGAGTCCGTTCGCCCACCCGGCGTTCGCCCTCGCGATGACCGTGCTGCTGCCGATGGCGGTGGCTGCGCTGCTCGGCTTCTTCGTCTTCCGCCGCCGGGTGAAGGGCGCGTACTTCGCGATCCTCAGCCAGGCGCTCGCCGCCGCCCTGGCCATCTGGCTCGTCGGCCAGCAGGCCACCACGGGCGGGACCAACGGCCTGACCGACATCCAGGGCTTCTTCGGCTACGACCTCAACGACCCCGTAAACCAGCGGATGGTGTACTTCATCATCGCCGCCGTGCTTCTGCTGCTGATGACCGCCGCCCGCCAGCTGTTCGTCAGCCGCTACGGCGAACTCCTCATCGCCGTAAGGGACTCCGAGGAGCGGGTCCGCTTCCTCGGCTACAACCCGGCCAACGTCAAGCTGGTGGCGTACGTCGTCGCGGCCGGCATGGCGGGCCTGGCCGGTGCTCTCTTCGTGCCCGCGGTGGGGATCATCTCCCCGGCGCTGATCGGCATCGTGCCGTCCATCGGCTTCGTCATCGGCGCGGCGGTCGGCGGCCGGGCGTCGCTGGTGGGTGCGGTGCTGGGCACGATCGCGGTGGCCTGGACGCAGAGCACACTCTCGGACGCCTATCCCGCCGCGTGGACGTACCTCCAGGGTTTGCTGTTCGTGGTGGCGGTCGGCTTCCTGCCCGGCGGTCTGGCCTCGCTGGTGACCGTCCTGCGCAAGCGCCGTACCCCTACCCGTACGACTGGAGAGACAGCATGAGCGGCGAGGGACTGGCCGTCCGCGACCTGCGGGTCACGTTCGACGGCTTCAAGGCAGTCGACGGCGTGAACCTGGACATCCGCCCCGGCGACCTGCGCTTCCTCATCGGCCCCAACGGCGCGGGCAAGACCACCCTGGTCGACGCGGTCACCGGACTGGTGAAGGCCACCGGGTCCGTGCGCTTCGGCGGCGAGGAACTCCTGGGCAAGCCCGTGCACCGCATCGCCCGCCTCGGGATCGGCCGTACCTTCCAGACGGCCACGGTCTTCGAAGAACTGACCGTCCTGCAGAACCTCGACATCGCCGCCGGAGCCAGGCGCGGCCCGCTGACGATGCTGCGGCGCCGCAAGGACATCCCCGAGGCAGTGACGAAGGCACTGGAGACCACCGGCCTCACCGACCTCCGTGACCGCCCGGCGGGCGTGCTCGCCCACGGCCAGAAACAGTGGCTGGAGATCGGCATGCTGCTCGTCCAGGACGTGAAGCTGCTGCTGCTCGACGAGCCCGTCGCCGGCATGAGCCACGACGAACGCGAGGCCACCGGCGAACTGCTGCAACGGGTCAGCGAGGACCACACGGTCGTCGTCATCGAGCACGACATGGACTTCATGCGTTCCTTCGCACGCAGCGTCAGTGTCCTGCACGCCGGCAAGGTGCTCAGCGAGGGCTCCGTCGCCGAGGTCCAGGCCGACGCCAAGGTCCAGGAGGTCTACCTCGGCCGCGCATCCGAACCCGAGCCCGCTGCCGTTCCTGTCGCCGAGGAGGCGTGACGCCCATGCTGGAGATCAACACCGTCCGGGCGGGCTACGACCGCACCACCGTGCTGCACGAAGTGACCGTCGCGGTACCGAAGGACGGCGTCGCGGCCGTCCTCGGCCACAACGGCGCCGGCAAGAGCACCCTCCTGCGGGCGGCCATGGGGCTGATCAAGCCGACGGGCGGGACGATCCTGCTGGACGGCGAGGACATCACCCGCCTCGCTCCGCACCAGCGGGTCGCCCGAGGTATGGCCTACGTCCCGCAGGGCCAGCAGTCCTTCCCGCACCTGACCACCGCCGAGAACCTCCAACTAGTCGCCGACGGCCGCCCCGACGGCAACGAGGCCATCGCCGAGTCCCTGGACCTCTTCCCGGTCCTGCGCGAGCTGTCCGGCCGCCGCGCCGGACTTCTCTCCGGCGGCCAGCGCCAGCAACTCGCCATCGCCCGCGCCCTGATCACCCGCCCCCGGCTACTCCTCCTCGACGAACCGACCGAGGGCATCCAGCCCTCCGTCGTCTCCGAGATCGAGGAGACGATCCTCGCCCTGACCCGGCGAGGCGGCCTGTCCGTCCTCCTCGTCGAACAGCACGTCGGCTTCGCCATGCGGGCCGCCCAGGGCTATTACGTGCTGGAGGCGGGCCGGGTCACCTCCTCCGGCGAGGGAGGAGCGGAGTTCGAGCAGACCGTTCGGGCGGCGCTCAGCGTGTGACGGAAGGGGCTGGCGCCCCCGATTTGCGGATCAGCGGGTACGGGAAGCCGAGCCCGTACCCGCCCAGGTAGCGGCGTACGAAGCCCTGCCGCCCTTCGTCGGACGGCAGGGCTCTCGCATGACGTACGACCGGTCAGGCCTCTCCGACGAACCCCGTCCACGCCTCACGTGACACACGGATGACGGGCCCGGCCACGGCCTTGGAGTCCCGGATGTGTACGACTCCCGTGTCGGCGGCGACCTCGACGCAGTCGCCGCCCTCGGTTCCGCTGTAGCTGCACGTGATCGCTCCCTCCCGCACGGCCAGGATCGAGGTCACCGACACCTGTACCGAACGCACGCCGCCGGACCCGGAGGCGCTGCGCACTCCCCGGCGCCGAGGACACCGGCGGGCGGGGGCTGGTTCTCGTCGCGGCGCTCACCAACCGCTGGGGCCGGCACCTCCGGAACGGGGGGCCGGGCAAGACGGTGTGGGCGGAGTACGTGTTCACGACTCCCATGTGAGGTCGTGGCCGTGGTGGAAGAATGTGACGGGATGACCACCACCGACTACAGCCCGTTCGCCCACCTCGCCGCCCCCAACGCCCCCCTCTACCGCCAGGTGATGCGCGCCTTCCTCACCGCCAAGGAGCGGTTCGCGGTGCATCTGCGGCCGGAGGACGTGCACGCCGCCCTGGACGCGGGGAGCCGGCCCGCCGACGTAGAAGCGGTGACCCAGGCCCTGGACAAGCTCGTGCAGTGGGGCAATCTGCGGGCCGATCCCGACCACGCGCGGGTGACGGCGGTCGAGGACTTCTACCGCAGGCGGTTCATCTACCAGCTCACCCGGGCCGGTGAGGCGGCCGAGGCGGCGCTGGGGACGTACGACGAGGTGCTGGGGCGGCGCGGTGAACTCCAGGCCGTCGCGCTGCACGACATCGTCACGCAGCTGCGGTCCCTGCTGGTGATCGCGTCGGAGGACGAGCCCGACCCGGCCAAGGCGTACATCGCCCTGTCCGTGCTGACGGCGCGGTTCACCGATCTCGCGGACAACGCCCGTGCCTTCATGGGGTCGCTCCAGCGGACCATCGACCTGCACGACATCGAGGTCGAGGCGTTCCTCGCGTACAAGGACCGGCTGATCCAGTACCTGGAGCGGTTCATCCAGGACCTCATCACCCTCGGCGGGCGGATCGCCCTGCTGATCGGGGAGCTGGAGGAGCGGGACCGGGTCGGGCCGCTGCTGCGGCTCGCCGCCGCCCGCGAGGCCGCGGACGCCGCTCCCGAGGACGCCGAGCACGCGGAGGCCGCGGCGTACGAGAAGTGGGCCGGGCGGTGGTCCGGGCTCGCCCAGTGGTTCGTGTCGGGGGAGGGGCGGGAGTCGCAGGCCAGGCTGCTGCGCGGGCGGGCGCTGGGGTCCATACCGCAACTGCTCGCCGTGGTGAGGCAGTTGAACGAGCGGCGGGCCGGACGGTCCGACCGGTCGGCCGACTTCCGTACGCTGGCGCGCTGGTTCGCCCAGGCGCCGGACGACGCGGCGCGGCACCGGCTGTGGCGGGTGGCGTTCGGGCTGCACTCCTCCCGGCACCTCACCGTCGACGCCGACACCCTCGCCGAGCGGGCGGCCTCACCGGAGCCGGCCTCGACCCCGTGGGGTGCGGCACGACCGCTGCTGATCAGCCCCCAGCTGCGCCGTACGGGCAGTTACGAGCGGCGGGGCAAGCCGCGCAAGGTGGCCGACCGGGGCGAGGCGAAGCGCAGGCTCGCCGAGATCGCCGCCCGGCAGGCGGGGGAGGCCCGGCAGGCGCGGGAGCGTCTCGTGACGGGCGGGCCGGTGCGGCTGTCCCGGCTGGGCGAACTCGATCCGTCCGCCTTCCAGTTGTTCCTGCGCCTGCTCGGCGACGCGCTCGCCACCTGGCGGCCGGGCATGACGAGCACCGTGGCCACCAGTTCGGACGGCTCGATGGAGATCCGGCTGACCGCGCTCGACGACGGTTCGACCGCCGAAGTGCACACTCCCGACGGGGTGTTCAGCGGCCCCGACCATCTGATCGACATCGTCGACCTCACGGCGGGGCAGGACGGCGGGGGTGGCGGGGCAGGCCCTCCCGGCAGGCGCGCTCCCGGCCCGGTCGAGCCGGGTCCGTCGAGCGTCATGTCCGCGCCTGGAGGTGCACCCATGCCCGTGCCCATGCCCGTCCCCACGTCCGTGCTCATGACCACGCCCGCACCAGTGTCCGTCCCGCGGCAGGGCGGCAGCCCCCTCCCGCAGTCCCAGATCGCCCCGCCCCTCCGGGAGGACCGATGAGCGGCGGCCCCCTCGCCGAGGTCCTCGACGGCCAGCGCCAGGCCGACCTCCAGCGGGCCGCGCGAGCGCTGCTGAAGGAGCCGCTGCTCACCGCCGACGGGCCGTACTCCGACGAGTTCCGGCTGGTGCGCCGGCACGCCGCCGAGCTGCGGGAGTGGTTCGAGCGCAACGCCGGCTGGTCGCTGCGCACGGACGCCGACGCCGCACGGCTGCGCAAGACGCCGGGCACCCTCACCGACCCCACCCACCCGGCCCGCGAGGCCGCCCGGACCGCCCTGCCCTTCACCCGCCGCCGCTACGTCCTGCTCTGCCTGACGCTGGCCGCGCTGGAGCGGGGCGAGTCCCAGGTGGCCCTCGGACGCCTCGCCGAACAGGTCGTCCTGGCCGCCGCCGACCCCGAACTCGTCGCCGCCGGGATCACGTTCACCCTGGAGCGGCGCGACGAGCGCCTCGACCTCGCGGCCGTCGTCCGCCTGCTGCTGCGGCTCGGTGTGCTGCGGCGGGTGGCCGGAGACGAGGAGGCGTACGTCAGCGGGTCGGGGGACGTGCTGTACGACGTACGGCGGCGCGTGCTGGCCGGAATGCCGGCGTCCCTGCGCGGCCCCTCCATGGTCGAGGCCGAGGACTTCGAGGGACGCCTGACGGAGATGACGGCGCAGACCGCCCTCGACAGCGACGAGCTCCGGTTCCGCGCCATCCGCTGGACGCTGACCCGCCGCCTCCTCGACGACCCGGTGCTCTACTACGACGACCTCACCGACGACGAACTGGCCTACCTCACCCGGCAGCGCGGCTTCATCACCGCGCGGATCAACGAACTGACCGGGCTGGTCGCGGAGGTCCGCGCCGAGGGCATCGCCATGGTCGATCCGCTGGACGACCTGACGGACGTACGCATGCCCGAACAGGGCACGCACGGGCACATCACCCTGCTGCTGGCCGGGCACCTGGCGCGGGCCACCGGGCCCGTCCAGCCGGAGGAGCTGGCGGCACGCGTACGCGAACTGGCCCGGGAACACGGCGGCTTCTGGGCCAAGTCGGCGAGGGAGCCGGGGGCGGAGCCCGAACTCGTGGAGCAGGCGCTGACGAAACTGGTGGCACTGGGACTCGCCGAGCGCACCGCACGGGGCGTCGTGCCCCGACCGGCTCTCGCCCGGTACGCGGTCGGCGAGCCCGTCGTCAGGGAACCAGCACCGGGCCGCCGTACCGCCGCGCCCCAGGACACGACCGTGAAGGACGACAAGTGAACCGCGCCGTGACCGCCCTCCCCAGCCCCGCGCCCGGCCGGTGGCGGCCTCTGCGCATCGGGCTCGTCGACCTGTTCCACTACGACGTCGAGGAGTTCTGGTTCCGCGACGGCCGCCTGCTGCTGCGCGGCAACAACGGCACCGGCAAGTCGAAGGTGCTCGCCCTCACCCTGCCGTTCCTCCTGGACGGCGACCTCTCCGCGCGCCGCGTCGAACCCGACGGCGACCCGGGCAAGCGGATGGAGTGGAACCTGCTCCTGGGCGGCGAGCACCCGCACCCGGAACGGCTCGGCTACACCTGGATCGAGTTCGGACGGCTCGACGACACCACGGGTGAGCAGCATTTCCGTACGCTGCTGTGCGGGCTGAAGGCGGTCGCCGGACGCGGCATCGCCCGCCACTGGTTCGCCGTGACGGACCAGCGGATCGGCGCCGGCCTCGACCTGCTGGACGCGACCGGCACGGCCCTGTCCCGGGACCGCCTCGCGGAGGCCATCGGCGGTCACGGCATGGTCTACGACACGGCGAAGACGTACCGCAGAGCGGTCGACGAAGCCCTCTTCGGGCTCGGCGAGCAGCGCTACGGCGCCCTCGTCGACCTCCTGATCCAGCTGCGCCAGCCGCAGCTGTCCAAGCGCCCCAACGAAGCCGCGCTGTCCCGGGCGCTGACCGAGGCGCTGCCGCCGATGGACCAGGCGGTCGTCGCCGATGCGGCGGAGGCGTTCAGGTCGCTGGACGAGGAGAAGGAGGAACTGCGGGCGGCCCGCGAGGCCGAGCAGGCCTCCTCGGCGTTCCTCGACCACTACCGGCGCTACGCCCGCCTCGCCTCCCGGCGCCGCGCCCGCCTGCCCCGCCGCGAACACGCCCGCTACGAGAACCTCCAGCGGGAACTCCTCAAAGCCCAGGCGGACCGGGACCAGGCCGTAACGGACCGCGAGGAGGCCCGGGCGAGGGGCGCCGCGCTCGACGAGCGGGCCGCACGGCTGGCCGCCCAGGACGCCGCACTGCGGTCCGGGCCCGAGATGCGCGACGCACGGGCGCTCGACCGGGCGGCGGACGACGCCTCCCGCACGGCCGCGGAACGGGCCCGGGCCGAGGCCGACCGGCGGACGGCGGCCGAAGCGCACACCCGGGCCCTGGGCCGGCTCGCCACCGCGGGCAACCGGCTCACGGCGGCCGAGGAGGCCCTGGACGACATCCGGGAGCGGGTGACGGAGAGCGCCGCGGCGGCCCGGCTCGACCTCCCCAGGACGGACGGAGCCCCCGACGCGGTCCTGCGCCGGGAGGCGGAGGAGGCGACCGCAGGCAGGCGGCGCGCCGTCGAGCACGTGGCGGAACTCGCCACGCGCGCCGATCAGGCCGAGGAGCAGCGCAGGGCCGCCCGGCTGCGCGCCGACGAGGCCGACGAGGAGGCCGTGCACAGCGGGGAGCGGCTGGCCGTGGCGGAGGAGAACGCCGTCGGGGCGGGCCGGGCGCTCGTCACGGCCGTCCGGGAGCACCTCTCCGGGTGCGTGGAGCTGCGGCCGGCCGGGCTGCCGGGGGTCCTGGACGCGGTGCAGGAGTGGGTGAGCGGGCTGGACGGCCCGCTGCCGGCCCGCACGGCGGCGGCCGAGGCACACCGCACCGCCGCCTCCGGCCTGGCCGACCGGGCGGCCCGGCTGGCCCACGACGAGGCGGCGAGGGCGGAACGGCAGCGGCTGGCGGCCGAGGAGCTGACCGCCCTCGAAACGGGTGGGGAGCGCGGCCCGTCGGCTCCCTACACGCGCACGCCCGAGGTCCGGGACCGGGGCCTCGGTGCCCCGCTGTGGCGGCTCGTCGACTTCCGCCCGGACGTCACCGAGGCCGACCGCGCGGGACTGGAAGCCGCGCTGGAGGCGTCGGGACTCCTCGACGCCTGGGTGCGGCCGGACGGCTCCGCGGTCGCGCCGGACGGCCATGACGTGCTGCTCGAACCGACCGGGCCGGCCGGCGGAACCGGCCTCGACCACGCGCTGTGCCCGTCGGTCGACCCCACGGACGTGGGGGCCGCCGCTGTGGGGGAGCGGACGGTCGCACGCCTGCTCGCCTCGATCGGGCTGTCCGGGAGGAACGGAGACCGGCCCGGGGGAACCTCCGGGGCACCCATCGAGGCCGGCGGCCATGACACCTGGGTCTGCGCGGACGGGCGCTTCAGGGTCGGCGCGCTCACCGGAAGCTGGGCCAAGGACAGCGCCCAGTACGTGGGAGAAGGCGCCCGGGGACAGGCGCGCCGCACCCGGATCGGCGAACTGCGCACCGAGATCGACGCCTTGACGGCGGAGCGGGAACGGCTGGCCGAGAAGTCCCGCAGCGTGGCCTTGCGCCGCGCCGTGCTCGACGCCGAACTCGCCGCGCTACCGGGCGACGACGACCTGCGTGATGCCCACGCGCGCGTCACCGCCGCCTCCGACGCGGCCCACCGGGCCCGTGCCCGGCAGGACGAGCGGGCCACTGAACTGGCCCTGGCGGCCGAGCGGGCCGATCGCGCGGCGGCCGAACTCGCCGAGACCGCGGCCGACCTGAACCTTCCCGCCGACCGGAAGGCACTGGCCACGGTGCGCCAGGCGCTCGCCGACCACACCGCCCTGCTCGCGGCGCTCTGGCCCGCGCTGCGCGAACGCGCGGACGCCGAACGCGCGGTGACCGGCGAGCAGGCCGAGACCCAACGGGCCGAACTCCTCGTGTCCGAACTCGCGGAGCGCGCGACGGAGGCCGTCCGGGTCGCCGCGGCGGCGGACGAACACCTCACGACACTGCGCTCCACCGTCGGAGCGGCCGTCGCCGAACTCCAGCGACGGCTGGAGGAGACGGCCGAGGCCGCCCGCGCCTGCGAGAGCGAGAAGCGGCAGGCCCAGGAGGACTTCGGCGACGCCGACCGGCGTGCCAGCCGCGCCGAGGGGCGCATCGAGCGGCTCGCCGAGGACGTCACCGAGGCGACCGCCGCGCGTGAGGAAGCCGTCGCGGCTCTCCAGCGGTTCGCCTCGACGGGGCTGCTCACCGTCGCCCTGCCCGACCTCGCCGTACCGGACGACGACGCGGGGACCTGGGCGGCGACCCCCGCCGTCGCCCTCGCCCGCGCCGTCGAGTCCCAACTCTCCTCGGTCGACGACTCGGACGCGGCCTGGGAGCGCGTGCAGAAACGGCTGAGCGAGGAGTTCGGCAGACTCCAGGACGCGCTGTCGCGGCACGGCCACTCCGCCACCGCCCGTCCCAGTGAGGACGGCATGCGGGTCGACATCGTCTACCAGGGCCGGGAACGGGCCGTACCCGAACTCGCCGAGGCACTCGCCGTCGAGGTCACCGAACTGACCCGCATCCTGTCCGCACACGAGCGGGAGATCCTTCAGACCCACCTCATCACCGAAGTCGCCGGAACGCTCCAGGAGCTGATCGGGGCCGCCGAACGGCAGGTGAGCGCCATGAACAGGGAACTGGAGGAGCGCCCGACCTCCACGGGGATGAAGCTGCGGCTGGTGTGGAAGGCCTCCCGCCGGGCCCCGCAGGGACTGGCCCAGGCCCGTGAACGGCTGCGCCAGTCCGCCGACGCGTGGTCGCCCGAGGACCGGGCCGCGGTCGGCGCGTTCCTCCAGGAGCAGATCGCCCGTCGGCAGGCCGACGACAGCACGGGCAGCTGGCTGGAGGACCTCACCGCCGCCCTCGACTACCGGGCCTGGCACGAGTTCGGCGTCGAACGCCACCAGCACGGCAAGTGGGTGCCGGCCACCGGACCCGCCTCGGGCGGTGAACGGGTCCTGGCGGCGTCCGTGCCCCTGTTCGCCGCCGCGTCCTCCCACTACGCGAGCGCGGGCGGCGCCCACGCCCCGCGCCTGGTCACCCTGGACGAGGCGTTCGCCGGCGTCGACGACGACTCACGCGCCAAGTGCCTCGGTCTGCTGCGCGCCTTCGACCTCGACGTCGTCATGACCAGCGAACGCGAATGGGCCTGCTACCCCCAGGTCCCGGGCATCGCCATCGCCCAGCTGTCGCGCGTCGACGACATCGACGCCGTACTGGTGACGCGGTGGGAGTGGGACGGCAGCGACCGGCACCGCGGCACGGAGCCCGGTGCGCGGGCCGGCGCAACGAAGGGGCCTGCCCCTGCCGACGGCCCTGGCGAGGCGTCCGACGGGCAGGTGAGCCCCGTCGGCGATCCGGGACGGATCATCTTCATCGACGGCCCCGGTGACCAGGAGTCCTTGTGGACGTGAATCCCGCGGCGACCCCGTCCGTCCCCGAGGAGACCTACGTCGACGCCGCAGGGGACGCGGCGCTCACCACGCGGCCACCTGCCGGAGACGAGACCGACGTTGACGCCCGAGCGGACGAGGCCCGGACCGCGTGGCCACCGGCCGAAGAGCAGGCCGACCTCGACGCCGAGCGTCTCGGCCGTCTGCTCGGTGATCCCGGCCTCGCGTGGCTCGTGGACCGGGTCCGGCAGCGGATGGCACGCGGCCGGCCTCTCACCGGCTCCGTCACCCTGTCCGACCCCGACGCGTCCCAACGCCGCGCCGTCGACCGCCTGCTCGGACGGGCGCCACGAGCCGGCGGCTCCCTGAGCGTTCGCCTCGACACGGTGGACGCGATCCTGCGCCGCTCCGGCGTCAGCCGCGACGGACTGGCCGCCGCCGTGGTGGCCCTCACCGGCCCCGTCACACTCCACGCGGAGACACGGAACAGGGAGGAACGAGCCTGGGAGAAGGCGTACGCCCCGCTCGCCACTCTCGACGCGGAGCTGGCCGACTGGGCCGAGCGGATCCGCGGGGACGGCCTCGTACGGCGCCTCGCCCGCACACCGGAAGCGGCCGGTCCCTTGGTGGAGGCCGCCGTGCGCGCGCTGCGGGCGCTGCCCGTGTCGCCACCGACATCGCGAGCGACGTTCGGCGCCCAGCACCTCTCGGGCGCCCATGCCCTGGACGAGGGGACACCGCTCGCCGCTCTGGTCCTGTCCGGAATCCGTTCCCTCACCGGCTTTCCGGACGGCTCCGGTGCCCAGTGGCGGCGGGAGGCGTGGGCTTCGGCGGGTCTGCTCAAGGACGACCTGTCATCGACCGTCCTCACCCTCAACCTGCGCGGCACTCCCTCCCTCGATGGGATGGCGGACGCGGGGGAGCCCGTGGTCCTGACGCTCCGCTCTCTCACCCGTCGCACACAGGCCGCCGCCGTCCCGGCCACGGGAGTCGTCCACGTCTGCGAGAACCCGGCCGTGCTGTCCGCCGCCGCCGACACCTTCGGCCGGAAGTGTCCTCCGCTGGTGTGTCTCCAGGGGCAGCCGTCGGCAGCCGCCCTCACCCTGCTGCGCGACCTGTCCGCGCAGGGGGCCGGCCTTCTCCACCACGGCGACTTCGACTGGGGCGGGGTACGCATCGCCACCGCGCTGAGGCGCAGTGTTCCCTGGCAGCCATGGCGCTACACGGCCGCCCACTACCGGGCAGCGGTGACCAGGGTGGCCGAAGCCCCGGACCTGACGGGCCCGCCCGCCGCGACTCCATGGGATCCGGACCTGGCCGTCGCGCTCACCGAGTGCGGCATCCGGATCGAGGAGGAAGCGGTGCTGGACGACCTGCTGGCGGACCTGGGACCCGGGACCCGTTGAGGTGCGCCCGAACCGCGCGGCGGGGGCGGGCAACCGAGGCCCTGACCGGATCCGGACCACGGACCTCCAGGCCAGGCCCGTCCGGCGAGCGCCGATCGGCGTTCACCGGACGGTGGTCGAGGCGACGGCTACCCGCCCCCAGGCCCGCTCAGCGGTCGGAGTAGCTGAAGTCGCCCACCGTCCAGGCGCTGACGTCCTCGATCGCCACGCGGTACATTCCGCCCGTCTCCGGGATGCCCACGGTGCCCTGCAGAATCCGGGCGACATGGAAGTGGAGATGCGTGGGCGGTCCGCTCTTCGTCGAGGTGTCGAAGACGGCGGAGAACGCGCCCAGGCGGTCCGAGTCCGTGAGCACGTCCGACACCCGCCGCCTCCACACTGCTTCGGGAGCCAGTCGGCCGGTGATGACCGTACCGCCGGTGACCACGGTCAGGGACATCTGATTGCTCTGCCCGGATTCCACCAGGGCGGCGACTTCAACCAGCAGTTCGTCAGGCTTCGACATGAGGCAGATTGTATTCACCGGCCGACGGGCCGCTTGAGCGGTGGCGCTTCCGGGCGGCCCGCGGGTCGCTCCGAGCCCTGGACCTGGGCCCCGCCGACGCCGTGGGAACCATCTTCGCGGGTTCGGTGTGATCGTTCCTGTGGTGACGCGGTGTGTAGGCGTGTAGCGTCTGCGTCAGCTGTCGTGGTTCGGAGTTCCCTTTGCCCACGCTTTTGGCGTGGGCGTTTTGCTGTGCTGTGCCGCTCGAACCAGGGCGATCACCTCCGCCTCCCACATGGTGTGGGAGGCGTTCATCGACTGGAAGGCATGACTATGGCTACGGGAACTGTGAAGTGGTTCAACGCGGAGAAGGGTTTCGGCTTCATCGCCCAGGACGGGGGCGGCCCGGACGTCTTCGCGCACTACTCCGCGATCAACTCCTCGGGCTTCCGTGAGCTCCAGGAGGGGCAGGTCGTGACGTTCGACGTCACCCAGGGCCAGAAGGGCCCGCAGGCGGAGAACATCAACCCGGCCTGACCTTTCCGGGGTGCACCCGTTCAGGGCCGCGCGGCGATGGCTGCGCGGCCCTGTCCTGATGTGCGGCCTCCTGCGCGGTCGGTCGGGCGAGCAGCGGCCCGAAGGCCCCGCCACCCATCCGCTGCCCCGGCCTCCGTCACGACCCGGGCAGACGCAGCACGAGAAGCGCCACGTCGTCGGTGCTGCGCGGCATGCGGGCGAGTAGCTCGTCGCACAGGGTGTCCAGTGACTCGTCGGCGAGTGCGAGGGCGTGGCGGCGCAGGCGGCCGAGACCGGTGTCGAGGTCGCTTCCGGGGATCTCGATCAGGCCGTCGGTGTAGAGCAGGAGCGTGGAGCCGGGCGGCAGGGGCTGTGTGGCGTTCGGCCTGCTGACGCCGGTGCCCAGGCGGGCGCCCAGGAGGAGTCCCTGCCCGGCTTCGAGGTACTGCGCGTGTCCGCCGGGGGTCAGCAGGAGGGGCGGAGGGTGCCCGGCGCTGGTCCACCGCAGGGTCCACGGGCCCGTGTCCGGGTGGCCCTCGACGCGGGCGAGGACGAGGGTGGCCAGGGGGACGGTGGTGATGGCGGGCATGGCGTCGTCGAGGCGGTCGACGACGGTGCCCGGCGGCCCGGTGTGGTCCCAGGCCATCGAGCGCAGGATGCCGTGCAGTTGGGCCATCCCGGCCGCCGCGGTCAGGTCGTGGCCCACGACATCGCCGATGACCAGCGAGAGCGTGCCGTCCTTCGACTCGAACGCGTCGTACCAGTCGCCGCCGACCTGGGATCCGGCCGGGGCCGGCTGGTAACGGGCGGCCAGCCGCAGGCGCCCGGGCTGGGGCAGCGGGGCGAGCAGGTTGCGCTGCATCGCCTCGGCCACGGCGCGCTGGCGGCCGAACCGCCGGGCGTTGTCGATGACCAGGCCGACCCGGCGGCCGATGTCACTCACCACCTCCAGGTCGGCGCTGTCGAAGGGGTGAGCCGACGCGGTGCGTGCCAGCGTCAGGGCCCCGGTGACCTGCCGCCTCGAGCCCAGCGGCACCGTGATGGCGGACGTCGCTCCCACCGTCCGCAGGAAGTCGTCGTGCACGGCGGCCAGGGGAGAGCCGGACGGTGCGGCCGTCTCCGCCTCCTCCAGCCGTAGGGGATCCGGCCGTACGGAATCCGGCCGTACGGGATCGAGCAGTACGGGATCACCGCTGTTCAGCACATGGACGAGAGGTGAGTGGTCCCCCTCCCCGGGCTCGGGAAGGCGCTCGCGCCTGCCCTCCAGCGTGGCGTCCCGCCCTGCCGGACCGGTCACCGCCACCCGGTGGACCTGCCCGGAACCGGTCCGGAGATCCACCGCCGCCCAGTCGGCCAGGCGGGGCACCAGCAGGCGGCCCAGCCGGGCGAGAGCCTCGTCGGTCTCCAGGGTCTGGCCCAGGACGTCGGTGATCTCCGCGACCAGTGTCAGCCGCTCGGTGAGGTCCTCCAGAGCACTCGTGTAGGCCGCCCGTTCCCGACGCGCGCCGTGGTCGCCCGTGACGTCCGTGAACAGGACCGCCATGCCCTCGAACGAGCCCTCGTGCGTCAGGGGAGAAGCGGACCAGGAGATCGTGACCAGGCGACCGTCACCGCGCAGGTAGCGGTCGCCCTCCATGTACGTGACCGCCCTGTCGGCCAGCGCCTGGAGCAGCGGGCACCGCTCCCGGAGCAGCACGCCGCCGGCCGCGTCCCGGTGCAGCAGCTCGTGCGCGTCCTTCCCGAGCATCGCGCCGGAGGCCCGGCCCAGCAGCCGCTCTGCGGCCGGGTTGACGGCGCGGATCCGTCCGGCCGGATCCACCACCATCACGCCTGTGCTCAGCTGCGCGACCACCCACGGCCACCATCCTGCTCGCTCCCCGGCCACGACCCACCCTTCACTCACCGGACCCGGCACCGCACCCGGCACCGGACCGCCACCACGCCGCCCTGTGAACGACGCCGAGGCCTCGCGGGTGGCTGCCCCCGGTCGCACACCCGTCACCGTCAACGGACGGACACCGCCTGACGTACGCCGGGACAGCCGCACCCGAGAAGAAGCTCCCGTCGACCACGAGAAGGCGGCCACCGGCGTGCGAGCCGGCGTCCGGCCCCCTGTCCCCGGCCGGCACGTCATGCCGTAGTGCCGGGAGATCGCCTCCTCCCGTCCTGCCTCCCGGCCGGCAGGACGTCGTCCGTACCGATCGGCGGGGCCTTTCGCACCCGTCCCGTCGATCCACTCGCCATCGTATGGCCGGAACACCCCTCCGGCCGGGAGTGCTCACGGGTGGTTCGGCGACGGCCCCCGCCTCCCCGGGCGCGGGAGAACAGGGCCAGGCACCCGTCCGGGGCCGGTCCGCGGGAACGTGAAGTCCGTGCCGAACGAAGTCGGTTGTCACCAGTCCGGAGTACGGTGGAGGGCACGCGCACCCGCGTGTGCCGGAATCCACCGGCCCGGACCGTCGCCTCGTCTCCGGCGCGTCCGCCAGCGCACACGTTCCCTCCTCAGCACGTCACCTGTCCGTACTGGTTCAGCCCGTGACCCCGGCCGCGCCATCCGCCTCCAGGCCGAGGAGTCACGCATGCCGCCCCTCCCGGGCACGTCCACGACGGTCCCACCGTCGGGCCCCGCCCCACCGCGCCAGTACTACGACGGGACGCACCCCTCCCCGCCCGACGGCCCTGCGCCCGCACGCGCGAGCGGTGACCGGCGGTACGCGGCGGTGACGGGGGTGAGCCTCGTGCCGCCACTCGCGGTGATCGCCCTCGCCCGGCGGCTCGCCCTCCCGGCCGGGCGCACGACCTGCGCCGGCCGGCCGCGGAGCGGGTCGCGGCCCGTCGCGTCCGGCACCGACCGCAACCCGACCCTCATGACAGCCGGCAGGAGGCCCTCATGACCACCGCACTTCAGTCCCCGCTCTCCTCCCACCCCGTCCTCCGGATGCGTCTCGCGCCCCGCAGCGGCATGCCCCGGCCCATCGACGGGGCGTGGTGGCCCCGCTCGTACGACCTGCTCGCGGAACTCCCCTCGCTGCTCGCCGGATTGCCGCGGGCGTGGGGACAGATCACCAGCGTCACCGTCAACGGGGCGACCTGGTCCGTGGCGCCCGGCCGGATGCTCGTCTTCAACCAGGTGGTACGGCTGCACAGGGCCCTCGCGGCGTCCGCCCCGCACACCGTCGTCCTGCTCGCCCCCGGCCAGGGACGCTGGGACCTGCAGGTCGTGCCGCCGGACACGGCCGAGGAGGCCGCGGAACCGCTCATGGCGGCCGCCGCGGGCGATCACGTGTGACGGTACCCGCCGGGTGCCTCACGGCGGCGGCCGGTGTGTGCCCGTGCCGCGCGCCGCGCCGCGAACCGGCGGGCCAGGCGTGCCGCCGCGACGGCCTTCTCGTGTACCCCATGGCTCCCGTGGGTGACGGCGGGGCTGCCGGGCCCTCGCCGGCCGGAGAGTACCGTGAAACGGGGAGGCCACCAGGTTTCCTCACCCCGGCAGGCAGGCGAGCGCGATGTCCGACTCCGACTCCCCGCGTGTGACCAGCCCCCTGCCGTACGCCCTCCACCAGGGCGTACGGCCCGGGACGGCTGTCGTACGGCTGGAGACCACACACGACCGGCAGGGCGTGCTCGACGGGGCGTGGTGGCCGCGCTCCCGGGACGTAGCCGCCGAACTTCCCAGCCTGGTCGCCGCACTGACCGAGTACCTCGGGCCGATCGCCCGCGTCGGCCTGGACGCGGGCGCCTGGGAAGAACTGCCGACGCGGATGACCATCGACGGCCGGATCGTCCACATCGACTCCTCCCTGGTCGGCGACGACACCGTCCTCATCACCCGCAGCGGGCAGGACCTCTTCTCCCTCCTCGTGGTCCCGCCGCACGCGACGCCCGAGGCCGCGCGCGCCGCCATGGCCGAGGCCGTCCGCGCCGGCAGCGCGACGCAGGCCGGGCAGATCCTCATCGACACCGGCACCGAGCGAGTGAACCCGAGTGCCCCGGACGTACCGGACGCCTCGGGCGCATAGCCGCGGGACGTCCGCGGTGTCGATATCGCCGGGGGAACCAGCGGGCGATGGTCGCGAGGGAGTTGGTGCTCGGGGGGACGGCAGTTCCGGGCAGGGGCGGGAGGGACCGTTCCTCTCTTGGCCGTACGGTCCGCTGGGCCGGTGGGAGGAGTACGCTGGAATCACCGAGGATATTTCGCGCACAGGCTTCCAGGCTCGTGTCGTTTTCGGCGAACGAATATGCCGGGCCGGTCGTGACCGGCCCGGGGCAGGGTTCGCGTCATGACAGCGACCATCTCCCACCCGCCGACAGCCGAAGCCGATGACCGTCTCTCCTCGTCCCCTCCGCGTCTGTCGCTCGCTCCCACCGGGCCCGCACCGCCTCTGCTGGACGGCGCCTGGTGGCCCCGCTCCCGCGATCTCGGGGCCGAACTCCCCGCCCTGGCCGCCGTACTGGACCCGCTGTGGGGCCGGATCACCCGGGTCACGGTGAGTCCCGCCCAATGGCCGGTCATCCCGCGCAAGGTGCCCGTCGCCGGGCACGTGGTGCACGTGGGCTGGTTCCTGGCCGAACAGGACCCGCACGAGCTGCTGTTGCTCTCGTACGGCGTGGGCCGCTGGAACCTGCTGGTGGTCCCGCCGCGGACGGCTCCCGAGTCGGCCGCCTGGCTGATGGCCGCCGCGAGTGACCCGCACGGCACGTCGACCGGGAGTCGGTTGATGGAGGAGGCGGCCCGCCTGCGCACGCTGGGCGAGGCCGACCGGGCCGTGGAAGCGGTCTGGGTTTCCGAAGGGGGACACGAAACCCGCGACCCGGCCGGACGTCCACGGACCCCGGCCATGAACGCCGCGGTGCCGCAACAGCCGATGGGAAGGTGAGGACCGTGGAGATCTTCGTGTCCGTCGCGGTGATCCTCGGGATGATCGCGCTCGGCGTGCTCCTCATCCGCCTGCTGAACTCACAGCACGGCGACCGCATGGCCCCCTTCCACTACGGCCGCTCAGGGATGCCCCTCGTGGGAGAGGTTCGGCCGACTCCGCGCAAGGCCCGCGGCCGGGCGAAGCGAGCGGCACCGGCCAAGGAGTCCGCCGCGACCGTCGCGAGCCCGGCGGACGCGGACAGGTCCACCCGCGCCGCCCCCGCGGGCGGGCCGGATGAGCCCACCGCTCCTGCAGGCTCGCCCGACGCGCCACCGAACAGGCCGAGCTGACACCGAACAGGCCGGCCTGACCCCGAGCAGGCCGAACCCACGGAGGCAAACCGATGGGGGCCGAACCCACGGAAGCCAAACCGACGGGGACCGAACCGACCGAACCGACAGCACGGCCCGCAGTGCGCCCGGGCCCCCGGCCGCAGCACCACAGGTGAGAGGCCGGGGCCTCCCACGTTCCGTACCCCCGGGCCAGGGCAGCCCGGGGGCACGGGGCGGCACACAGCCACCATCACCGCAGGACACGATGCCCGCCGGGCGCGGACCTTCCGTCCGAGGTGCGACGCATCCCGGACGGCCACGGCGCTCGCCGGCGCAGGCAGGTGGAGCGGCCGTTCACCCGTCACCCCGCACCCTTCGACCGTCGGTGCCGCAGGGCCGGACCCGGTCCGCCCCGCGGCACCTCCGACGGGCATTCGGAACCGAGGAGCCATGGCCCTTCCCGCGCTGTACGTCCACCGGCACGACCACACCACCCGCGCACTGATCACACTCGCGGGCGAGATCGATCTGGCCACCGCACCGCTCGTGCGGGTGACGCTGGCCGTGTGCCTGGACGACGGCATCCGCACCACCGATGTCGATCTCACGGCGGTCACCTTCTGCGACGCCACCGGGCTCAACGCCTTCCTCACGGCATCCCTGCTCGCCACCGACGCCGGAGCGGCCCTCCGACTGCACTACCCGCCCCCGGCCCTGGCCCGCGTCATCGAGATGACCGGCTCCTCGTTCCTGCTCCACGAGCCCCACGCCGTCCGGCCGCCCTCGCACGGGGTTCCCGCTGCCTCGGGCGGTGCGCCGTGACGGCCCCGCTCCGCCGGGAGCCGCCCCAGGGTGCTGGAAGCACACCGACGCCCGCCCACGCCGTACGCCTGCGCCGCCTGAACCGCTGGCAGGCCGAGACCCTGCAGGAGGACCTGGCCGATCTGTACGTGGAGTCCTCCCGGGCGCAGGAAGGCCGGCAGTACCGGGCCCGGGAGGCGTTCCTGCGACGGCTCACCGGTGCCGTCCGGCGAGCCGGGTTCGCCCTGCTGATCGGGGAGGACACGGCGTTCGCCGGGTGCGCCTACGGATTCCCCGTACCGCGCGAGGGCACATGGTGGAGGGGCTTCGAAGGAGCCCTTCCACGGAGCGTCGAACAACTCACCGCCTCCGGACACGTCTTCGCGATCACCGAGATCCTGGTGCACCCCCATACGGACGACCAGGGGCTCGCCCGCAGGCTCCAGGAGCGCCTGCTGGCCGACCACCACGCCTCGCTCGGAGCGACCCTGGTCGACCAGGCCGACCTTCGGGCCTACGACGCCTACCTGTCGTGGGGCTGGCAGGACATCGGGGCGATCCGCCGGCGGCCGGATTCCACGGCCCTCCAACCGCCGCCCGCCGCGCTGCTGCGGGCCCTGGTCCTTCCCCTCGCCTCACGGGTGACAGCCCGCACGGACGGCCTCGCCCACGAGAACCGCACCCAACGGCCGGGCTGACCACCGGCCGGTCCGGGTCCTGCGCGTCTCGCACCCGGGGTCAGGACCCGCATCAGTCCCGCTTCACGACCCGCGAACTCCGAGTGAAAACCCCGTCGTCCGCGGTGGCCGACTGCCCGTAGGGTGCGGCGATGGACTGGCACGCCTGGCACGACAACTACGACACCGCCGACTCCTGGATGGCGCGGCGGCTGCGGACCGTGCGGGAGCGGATCCGTCTCGCCCTCGACGACGCCCCCGCCGGACCGCTCACGGTGATCAGCCTGTGTGCCGGAGACGGCAGGGACCTCCTCCAGGTCCTCGCCGGGCATCCGCGCCGGGGTGACGTGCGGGCAAGACTCGTCGAACTGGACCCCCGCAACGCCCGCACGGCCTCGGAGACGGCGCGCCGGGCCGGCCTGGACCAGGTCGAGGTGGTGACGGGCGACGCCTCGCTCACCGACCGGTACCTGGACCTGGCACCGGTCGATCTCGTCCTGGTCTGCGGGGTGTTCGGCAACCTCACCGACCCCGACATCGAGCGCACCATCGGCGCCTGCGCCGGACTGTGCGCGTCCGGCGGCACCGTCATCTGGACCCGGCACCGCACCGCGCCCGACAGGGTGCCGCTGATCTGCCGGTGGTTCGAGGAGCAGGGCTTCGCACCGCTGTGGCTGTCCGAACCGGCCGCCGGCCACGGGGTCGGAGTGCATCGCTTCACCGGCACACCCCGGTCGCCGCGCCCCGGCACCCGCATGTTCGACTTCGTCGGCTACGACGTCCTGCGGGCCAGGGACCGGACCGCGGCACCCGGACCCCAGGCCTGACCCGGCGTCCCGGCTCACACCTCGCCCATATCGGCGGCGAGCTCCTCCCTCCAGTGCAGCGAGCTCCTCCCTCCAGCGCGGCGAACCCCTTCCTCCAGTGCCGCGAACTCTCCCGCCAGTGCGCGGCGAGCTCCCCCGGTCAGTGCGGGGAGGCCCGCTGCCGGAGGACCGCACAGTGTCGCATTCCGGCCGATTTGCGGACGTGGCGTTCGCGAGGTGAGGGAGGGGGTGAGCGGCGGGAAGAATGAAAATGGCCTGGCGGGCGCACGCTCCGGAACCGTCACGCTCCCCAGAGGTCTCCGATGCGATCGGACCGTCTTCAGACCGGCACCCCACGGGCCGGAACGGAGGGCTGACTCATGGCCACCCCACTCACCGCCGCCCGGCTCGTCGCCGCGTTGCGGGCCGAGGGCTGCGCCGTTCGCGAGGTCGGCGGATGGCGCACCAACAACCGCAACCACAAGGGCCCTTGGGGACCCGTGCACGGCGTGGTGATCCACCACACCGTCACCGGCCCTGGTACGGACGTCGTCGGGCTGATCTTCCGCGGCCACAGCGCCCTGCCCGGCCCGCTCGCCACCGGCTGCATCACCAAGGACGGTGTCGTCCACCTCACCGGCAACGGCCGGGCCAACCACGCCGGTGGCGGCGACGGCGACGTGCTCAACGCCGTCATCGGCGAGTCGTACGGCAGGTACCCGCCCTCGACCCACGAGCACGACGGCTCCGGCGGCGCGGTCGACGGCAACGCCCGGTTCTACGGCTGGGAGTGCGAGAACAAGGGCGACGGCAGGGACCCGTGGCCGCCCGCCCAGTACCTCGCGATGGTCAAGGCCACCGCCGCGATCTGCCGCGCGCACGGCTGGGGCCCCAAGAGCGCGATCGGTCACCTGGAATGGAGCGACTGGAAGGTCGACCCGCGCGGGTTCGACATGGCCGACTTCCGCCGTGACGTCGCCGACGCCCTGGCCCTCCCGGCGGGCCTGTGGGAAGGAGAGGACCCCATGCCCCAGTACGTCAACCTCGGTGCCACCCGGCCGTACCAACTCGCGCCCGGCGTTTGGGACTCGGTGGAGTTCACCACGGAGTGGACCGACGAGACCGGCGACCACGCCACCGGCGGCAGCGTCTTCGCCCGTGGCCCGGCCCGTTTCAGCGGGACCGTCAGCGTCCAGATCGACGGTCTCCCGGCGGGTGCGGTCGTCCAGGCGCGCATGTCGGAGTACGAGGGCGACCAGCACCGCATGGACCATCCGATCCACGAGATCGTGGGGACGGGCGGGGGCACCTTCGCCGTCCTGCCCGTGACGAAGCGGATCCCGTCAAGGCGCAGGATGCGGGTGCGGCTGCTGAACCAGGCCGCCGTCCCGGTCACCGTCGGGAGTGTCGTGCTGACCGTGCTGGTGTGGAAGGAGCCGTGAGTCGGACAGGGCCCGGCCCGGCGGGTCCCGACCGAGCCGCGGCATCCCTTCACCATCGCCCACCGGGAGACGATCACCCGCCTCGGTCCGTACACCCGGACATGAGCCGGCGCGAGCTGCACATGCCGCGAGTTGAACAAGGGCGGTGCCATGTGATTAGGGTGCGGTCGATGTTCTGCGCAGCCGCCCCGCCCTTAGGGGTCCTTAACCCGTGCCGGAAGAGGTACCGCCGCCCCGAGCCGCTTGGGGAGGGACCGTGAGTGACGCGGTGACGACGGCCCGCCCGGTGGCCGTGACCGCCCGGGCGCCTCAGCGCGGGGAGCAGGGCACGCCGGCCCGGCAGCGGGACGCGTTCTTCGACAACGCCAAGTACCTGGCGATCGTGCTGGTGGCCGTGGGCCACGCCTGGGAGCCGCTGCGGCCGGACAGCAGGGCCGTCACCGCTCTCTACCTGCTCGTCTACGCCTTCCACATGCCGGCGTTCATCATCATCTCGGGCTACTTCTCCCGCACCTTCGACGGCAGCCCGGACCGGCTCAAACGCCTGGTCACCGGGGTCGTCGTTCCCTACGTGGTGTTCGAGACGGCGTACACGTACTTCACCCGCTGGAGCAGCCAGGATCCCGACCGCCCGGTCAGCCTGCTGGACCCCCTGTATCTGACCTGGTTCCTCGCGGCACTGTTCGTCTGGCGACTGACGACACCTCTCTGGCGTCGCGTGCGATGGCCGCTGCCCGTCGCCCTCGTCCTCGCGATGCTGGCGACGCTCTCGCCGTCCCTCGGCCCCGACCTCGACCTGCAGCGCACCCTGCAGTTCCTGCCGTACTTCGTGCTCGGCCTGCTGCTGCGGCCGGAGCACTTCCGGCTGGTGAGACGGCGCGAGGCGCGGCTCCTCGCCGTACCGGTGGCCCTCGGTGCCCTGGGCGTGGCGTACTGGGCGGTTCCCCGGATGAACTACGCCTGGTTCTTCCACGCCGACAGCGCCCGGGAACTGGCCGCGCCCGTCTGGTACGGGCCCCTGATGACCCTGGCCACCTTCGGCTGCTCGGTGGTCCTGGTGGCCTGCTTCCTCGCCTGGGTGCCCGGGCGCCGCACGTGGTTCACGGTGCTGGGCGCGGGGACGCTGTGCGGCTATCTGCTGCACGGTTTCGTCGCGCAGGCCGCGAAGTACTGGGGCTGGTACGAGCCGGCCTGGGTCCACGGGCCCGCCGGCGTGCTCGCCGCCTCCCTGGTCGCGGTCGTGGTCGTCACCGCGCTGTGCACACCGGCCGTACGGCGAGTCTTCCGCTGTGTGACGGAGCCCCGGATGGCGTGGGCCTTCCGCCCGGCGGACGAGGCGCCGGTCCCGGGCGAGGCCCGCCGGGCTGCGCGCTGAGGGCCGGGCCCGCACGCTGGAGGAACAGCCCACGTCTCCGCGAGGGAGCACCGGCATGGCGAAGCGGCGCAGCGACGGCGGGAAGCCCGAGAAGGGCGACAAGGTCACCTGGAGCAGTCACGGCAGCCGCACCGAGGGCGAGGTGGAACGGGAGATCACCGAGCGGACCCGGGCATCGGGCCGCACGGTCGACGCCTCACCGGACGACCCGCAGTACGAGGTGCGCAGCGACAAGTCCGGCAGGACCGCGGTGCACAAGCCGTCCGCGCTCAAGAAGAAGAAGTGAGGCGGCGTGGACGACGCGGAGCGCGAGGAGACCTGGAGCGCCTTCCGTGAGCTGGTGAACATGACACCGGCCGAACTGGAGAAGTGGCTGGCCTCCGACGGGCCACGACCCGCTCAGCGAGTGACGGTCACCACGCGGTCCCCCGCACACGGTACGGCGGCAGGTCCGACGGCTCCCGGCGTCAGTGTTCGCGGGAGCACGGCTCCCGGGGTCAGCGTTCGCGGGGCTCCGGCCGGTCCCCGCCGTGCCCGCTCAGCGCCAGGCTCATCTGCTGCTGGGTCTCTTCGGCCACCACACGGGCCTCCTCGACGACATCACCACGCTCGCGTATGAGGCTCTCGTAGATCGGCAGTTCTTCGGTCCGGGTCGAATCGGGTTTCACAGGGGTGTTCCTCACGCTTCACAGCCGGAATCTGGGGGGTCCGAGTAAGTCTGCGTCATGCCCCCTCGCGGTGTTACCCACCCCCGTCGTGTTCAGAATTCCGTCACGTGCTTCGCGAATTCCCCATCTTTGCGACCGGGAGCTGTTCTTCGCGTATGCGAAAAGGCCCCGGGATACGCTTCCCGGGGCCCTTCACGCGGACATCGTCAGAGCGCGGTCGTGTGCACGCTCGCGTGCCCGCCCGCCGAGGCGCCCTCCGGCGAGAGGGTCGCCTGCAGGGCGGCGCAGGCCTCGCCGGTCAGGGGCCCGACCAGGTCGGCCGAGAGGCCGCCCACGAGGCTCGCCGAGCCGCCGACGCCCGCGTTGCCGCCGGAGACCTGCTCCAGGTCGGCGTCGGACAGCTCGGCGATGTCGACCCGAGGGGTGAGGTTCATAGGGGTGTTTCCCTTCGCGTGAATGTCTCGCCATGGCGGTGGGCGCGGGACGGTCGCCGGATTCCGGGGAACCGGAATTCCGTCCGTCCCGGCGTTTCCGCCGTGCGCAGGATCAAAGCACTCCCCGGGAGGCGACGGCCAGCCGACCGCCGGCCGCGCGAGGCACCGTCCGGTCATCGCCTTCACCACTGTGACCACGGGGCCACCGGATACGCCCACTCCTTCACACAGCCCGTCGGCCGGCCGCGCGCGGGAGTGTTGCGCGCGCATACCCGAAGCGGGCACTTCGGCGCCAAGTTCCCATGCCCGGGTACGGATGCGGGGGGGGGGAAGGAGGCCCTCCGCCCCCCAGCACAAGAGGGGTAGAGGGGTGGGAGGGGCGGG
>NZ_JBVIPD010000025.1:0-44747 GCF_055578235.1 Streptomyces sp. NPDC033136 | reverse complement strand
ACACCATCGGTAACTTTTCCCCCCCCCTCCCCCCCCCTCCCCCCCCCTTTCCCCTCCCCCCCCCCCCCCCCCCCCCCGCCCGGCGCACGGTGTGCAGATGTGCGGGAGGTTCGGGCCCCGTCCCCGTCAGGCCGCCGCGGCCGGCTGCATCAGCCGGGCCAGCAGGTCGTCCAGCGTGACCACGCCGGTGAGCCGCCCGGAACCGTCGCGGACCACGGCCAGGGACGACCGGCGGCGGCGCAGCACCTCGATCGCGTCGGCGACCGTGGTGCCCTCCGTCACCTCGGGCACCGGCCGGGCGAGGTCACGCGCGGTGGTGGCACGCCCCCGGGCCCGGGCGACCAGGGCGTCCCGGGCGTGCACGGACCCGAGGACGACGCCGTTCTCCCGGACGAGCAGCCGGGTGCGGTCGTGGTCGGCGGCCAGCCGCAGCAGACCGTCGATGCCGGAGCCGCCCTCGACCCAGATGATCTCGGCGGCCGGGATCCGCAGCGCGGCGACCGGAGTCTCCGGCTCGGTCAGCGACCGGGTCAGCAGCTCCGAGTCGGCCGCGCTGATCAGACCCAGCCGCTCGGACTCCTCCACCAGGTGCGTCAGCTGCTCCCGGTTGTGCACCGAGGCCAGCTCGTCACGCGGCGCGACCCGGCACAGCCGTACCAGGCCGTTGCTCACCCAGTTGAGCAGCCGGATCAGCGGACGCACGGCCCGCACCACGGCCCGGAAGGGCGGCGACAGCAGCATCGCCGAACGCTCGGGGTGGGCGATCGCCCACGACTTGGGCGCCATCTCGCCGACCACCATGTGCAGGAACACCACCACGACCATCGCCACGGCGAACGCGACGCCGTAGCTCACGGCGCTGGGCAGGCCCAGCTGGTGCAGCAGCGGGTCGAGTTCGTGCGAGATCGCCGGCTTGGACACCGAGCCCAGGCCGAGAGTGCACACGGTGATGCCCAGCTGGGCGCCGGCCAGCATCAGCGACAGCTCGCGCATACCGGCCAGAGCCGCCCCGGCGCCGCGCCGCCCCTCGGACGCCGCCTTCTCCATGCGGTGCCGCTTGGCGGCGACCAGCGCGAACTCGGCCGCCACGAAGAAGCCGCTGCCGACCAGCAGCAGCACGGTCACGAAGACCGCCATCGGGAAACTCACGCCATCTCCTCGGCTTCCTCGGTCTCCTCGGCGTCCACGAGCGGAACGATCCGGACGCGGTCGGCGACGTGCCGGTCCAGCGTGCGGACGTGGATCACCGCGCGGCCGCCGCGGGGCAGCTCGACCGTCACCCGGTCGCCGACCGTCGGGAAGCGGCCGAGCCGGTCCACGACCAGACCGGCCACGGTGTCGTAGTCGTCGTCCTCCGGCAGCTGGACCCCGGTGGCCTCGGCCACCTCGTCCAGCCGGCGGCCCGCGTCCACCAGCCAGCCGTCGCCGTCCGCGACGGCGAGCACGGTGACCTTGTCCGACTCGTCGGCGATGTCACCGACGAGTTCCTCGGCGATGTCCTCGTAGGTGACGATGCCGGCCACGCCGCCGTGCTCGTCGAGGACGACCGCGAACTCGTCGTCCTGCTCCCGCATCCGCGTCACCGCGTCGGGCAGCGCCAGGGTGTCCGGCAGCAGCAGCGGCCGCCGGGCCACCTCACCGGCGGTCGCACCGGCGAGACGGGAGGCGGGCAGCGCCATCAGCTCGCGCACGCCCAGCACGCCCGCGATGTCGTCCGGATGGTCGCCGAGCACCGGGTAGTTGGAGTGACCGTGCCGGGCGATCAGGCCGATCGCCTCGTCGGCGCCGGCGTCCTTGCGGACGAAGACGGCGTCGGCACGGGGCACCATCACCTCGTCGAGGGTGCGCTCGGAGAACTCCAGCGCGTGGTCCAGCAGCGCGGCGGTGTCCTTGGGCAGCGCGCCCCGCTCGTGGGACTCGCCGATCAGATGGCCCAGCTCCTCCAGCGTGGCGCCGTGGTGCAGCTCCTCGACCGGCTCGATACCGACCTTGCGCAGCAGCCTGTTCGCCGCGCTGTCGAAGACGTGGACGACGGGTCCGACGACCTTCAGATACGTCAGTGTGGACGGGGCCAGCGCCTTCGCCAGCCGCTCGGGGACGGCGATGGCGAGGTTCTTCGGGGCCAGTTCGCCCAGCACCATCTGCACGACGGTGGCCAGCACGAAGGCGAGCACCACGGAGACACCGCTCACGGCCGCGCCGGGCAGGCCGAACCCGGACAGGGCGGGCTTCAGCAGCGCGGAAACCGACGGCTCGGCGATGAAGCCGACGACCAGTCCGGTGACGGTGATGCCGAGCTGCGCGCCCGACAGCATGAACGACAGCCGCTCCAGCACCTTCAGGGCACGGGCGGCATTGCGGTCCCCCGCCTCGGCCTCACGCGCGAGGGTGAGCCGGTCGGCGGAGACGTAGGCGAACTCCTGGGCGACGAAGTAGCCGGTGCCGGCGGTCAGCACGAACACGGCGAGCAGCCCCAGCAGGGCCTCGGCGGCACTCATCGACGCATCAACTGCGAGGCGGCACCCCGCCGTGTGCCGCGATCACTCTCGCCGTGGCGGGATGGCCGGGGACTGTGCCCCGGAGGGTCCGTCGGTCTGGCGGACAAGAACATGCTCCTTATGTGTGGTCTGTCTCCGGCACAACGTTCACCGTCGCACCGGTGTTCCCGGATTCTACGACCGTGTAGATGCATCTGCCCGAAGATGCGGAGGCAAAGCTTCCAGCCACACGGGCGGCACGGAAGGCACGGGCCGGCTCGAAGCGGAACCAGGCATCGGGGAGCAGGCATCTCTGCCGAGTCACGGCAGTGAATCGGAGCGGCGGGTATGGCAGGTTCTGGGGGTATGGGGTGGAGCTTCAAGTTGCACGGGGGGATCGCGGCCGGGTTGAGCACCGTGCTGCTGTCGCTCGCCGCGCTCACGTGGCTGCCGGGGACCTTGCCGCTGGCAGGCTCGCAGTGGCCGCTGGTGGCGATCACGGTGCTGCTCTTTCCGATCTTCACCGCTGCCCTGGTGCGCACGTTCTTGAGCGGAGCGGACCGGCACGCGGTGTGGCTCGCCTTCCGGTGTCTGCCCGGCAAGATGCAGGCGATGCTTGGGGTGCTGGCCGTCGCGGGCGTCGTGCTGACGCTTTCCAGCATGGTCGGCGTGGGAAACCTGCAGTCGCCGGAGGTCAGGGACGGCCGGTACTTCGTTCTCGACACGACTCCCTACGCGCGCGGCACGATCGAGGTCTCGCACAGCCAGTACGAGGCCGTCCTCGAAAGCGATCAGCGCAGCATGCTCGCCATTCCCGGCTTGCTCTTCGCCGGAGCCGCATGTGTCGTCCTCGCGGCGGGAGAGTTGCGCCGGGCGGATGGCGGGGTCAGATCTTCGTAGCCGGTGCGGGTCCGGGGGTTCGGGTTGGGCACCGATCGCTTGTCACTCGTGTTGAGACATCGATGGTCCCGCTTGCGGGCCCGCCCCGGCAGCAGCGTGTCGATCCGGCGGTCTGGCCACAGTGCTGGCCGGTACCCGCACGGCCGCTCGCCCTGACGGAACCGCGCGAAGCCGTCGGCCTCTACGGCGCATCGGCGCGAGAGGCGAAGGCCGTCGCCGACCCGGTCGGAGCCCCGACGGATGACTGGGAAGCCAGTCGGCACGCCGGCCGCGATGACGCCCGAGCTGCCTCCTGGGTCCTCAGGACACGGGGGGCGTGGTGATGCGGTGAGATCCTGTCGCGCGGCCGGCCGGCAGCCGGTTCGCGTGGATGGGTCGGGCAGGTAGCGGGACTGTTCCGAACGGGTGAGCGTGGTGTCGACGGTTGCGCAGATGGTGCGGATTGCGCGGGCCGGGTCGGGCAGGTCGACGTCCCACAGCCCGACGGAGCTGTCCGCGTTGATGGCCAGGGTCCGTCCGTCCGGGCTGAACGCCACTGCTGCGAGCGGGCGGGCGAGCAGGGTGATTCTGGGCTGACGGGTGGCGAGGTCCCACAGCTGGACTCCTCTTGCGCTGCCTGCGGCCAGGGTGCGTCCATCTGGGCTGAAAACCGGCGACGCCACCTCACCGCTGGCACGGAAGCTGTCGTGGAGCTGACCGGTGCGCGCATCCCATGTCTTCACGACACCGCTACCGCTGCCCACCGTGGCCAGAGTGCGCCCGTCCGGGCTGAACGTGAGGGACAGCGGGCCCCGGTTGCCCGGCTTGATGATGCGCTGTGTGCGGCCGGTTGCGGCATCGAACAGCGTGACCTCGTCGCTGGCCTTGACGCGCACGACGGCAAGTGTGCGGCCGTCCGGGGCGAACGCCACTGCCCTGGCCGGTTGGCTGCGGCCGGTGTGGGCGGTATGCAGAGCGCCGGTTGCGAGGTGCCAGATCCGCACAGATCCGTCCATGCCGACGACGGCGAGCTGGGTCCCGTCGGGACTGAAGACCGCCGTCTCGATGGCGCCCAGGGCGCGGCTTCGGTGAAGACGGCCCGTGGCAACATCCAGGACCTCGATCGTTCTGTTCTTGCCGGCCCTGGCCGCCAGGGCGCGCCCGGTCGGGCTGAACCCCACCGCCACAGGGCGGGAGATCGTGAGAGGCAGTTGTCTTTCCTGGAGGGCCGGGTCGGTGTCGAGCGCCAGTGTCGCTGCGCGATCGCCGGTTCCGACATCCCAAAGCCGTACTGAGCCACGGCCGGACGGGCCTTGGTGAACCGTGGCCATCGCGCGCCCGTCCGGGCTGAATGCCATGTCGGTGACGTGCGTGGCGGCATGGCCTGACAGGGCGGTCCGCGGGTGATGAGCAGTCAGGCGGTGGACGCGGACGGTGGGGTCCAGGTTGCTACTGGTCACCAGGGTGCGGCCGTCCGCGCTGAGGGCCATTTTCAGGGCCCCGCGTCCGTGGTGACCGGCGGTCACGGTGGCCCGCGCCGTGCCGGAGGCGGTGTCCCACAGTCGCACCGTGTCCCCACGGCCCGGGACGGCGAGGGTTTGCCCGTCCGGGGTGAAGGCCACCTCGTTCACTCCGATGGGACCGTCCCTGAAGGTGCGCCGGACGATGCCCGTGGCCACCTCCCGCAGCTGCACCAAACCGTCGGTGCGGACAACCGCGTATGCCCGGCCGTCACGGCTGAAGGCCACCGCACGGCCCTCGATGGGGCTGTCGCGGGCGGTCCGGGTACGGCCGGTGGCCACGTCCCACACCCGCACCCGTCCGCTGAGGCCTACCGCGGCGACGGTACGTCCGCCAGGGCCGAAGGCGACCGCCTGCGGGTCGGAGCGGCTGGTGAAGCGCGTGCGGCCGGTGGCCACGTCCCAGACCCGTACAGCCGCCGGGGAGGCGGCGGCCACGGTACGACCGTCAGGGCTGAAGGCCATCCCGCGTACCGAGCCGTCGGGGACATTGAGGATTCTGAGGTTCCTGCCGGTGACCGGATCCCACAGGCTTATCTTCCCGCCGGTAGCGACGGCAAGGGTGCGTCCGTCAGGGCTGAACGCCGAGACTTCGCCGACTTCTCTGCTCTGGCCGGTGAACATGTGTCGGAGCCGGCCGCCGGGCAGATCCCAGATCCGTATGCTGCCGTCACGGCTGTGGGTGGCGAGGGTGCGTCCGTCCGGGCTGAGGGCGATGGCGCCCACGGGTTCGGTGCCGCTGGTCAGGCGCTTGCGCAGCGGTAGCGCCGCTGCGGCATACAGGGCGGCGGTGGCCTCGCGGGTCGGGCTGGTTCGGTGGGCGTGGACAGCGAGCAGTGAGGCGAGGTCGGGTTCGGAGTCCAGCAGTGCGCTGGACTGGGCGGCCAGTTGCCGGGACTGGGCCAGGTGCTGGGCGGTGACCGCGCTCTGCCACTGCTCCACGGCGAGGCCGGCGGCGACGAGGGCGAGGCACAGGGCGGCGGTGACCGTGGTGAGCACCAGCCGGTACCGGCGACGGCCCTTCTGCTCGTGGTCGCGGCTGGCGTCGAGGAAGGCCTGCTCCACGTCGGACAGGTCCTCGCGCGGTGCGCTGCCGAAGTGTTCCTGGGCGGCGGAGAGCCGGCTTCCCCGGCACAGAGCGTCCTTCTCGCGACCGAGTTCCTGCCATGCGTGGGCCGCTTCTGTCAGGTTCCGGTGCACACGCAGGCGTTCGCGGTCTTCCTCGATCCACCCCCGTAGCCGGGGCCAGGACGTGATCAGGGCCTCGTGGGCCATCTCGACCGTGCTGCCGTCCAGGGTGAGCAGCCGCGCCCCGGTGAGTGCCTCCACCACCTGTGCGGTGTCGTCCCGGCCGGTGCCGGGCAGTTCCGCGCGCTCGACGGGACGGCGGGTGTCGGGGGTGCCGTCACCGGGGGCGACCAGGCGCAGCAGCACCCGGCGGGCGGCGGCCGCCTGGTCTGCGGTGAACCGGCTGGACCGTGCTCAGGCTCGTACAGGACGTCGTTCACTTCGCGGGTTGTGGACCGGTATCCGACACGAGTCGAGCCAGTCGACGCAGACGTTGGCAGTAGCAGAGGTGCTCTGCTTTGCTGAGCAACGGCAGGACCCGGTCGAGGTCTGCGATGCAGTCACGCAGGATCCTGTGGCGCTCTTCATTGAGAGCGCCGCCGTTGTTCTGCCAGGCGGACACGCACCCGGCGATGCCGGCGTCGAGCAGCACCATGTCGATGCCTGCCGGCTCGGCACCGCGCAGTCCGGCGGGGAAGGCCGTGCGCAGGTGTTCCTGCCACAGGCGGGCCACAACGGCTTCGTGCTCAGTAGTCCTGTTCACGCGACTCATCTTCGCGCAGCGCTTCTACGGCGGGTGCGGTTCACCTGCTCAGGCGACGGTGGCAGACGAGGGCCGCGGCTGCGCCGACGAAGGCGGAGAAGCACTCGGCCTTGCGTCATCACGGCGGTGCCGTCGTCGGCATCCGGCCGGCCAGGACACTGTCCTCACGACGGCCCAGCGGTGCCGGCCCAGCCGCTGTGAGGACTCGATGCCCTTGTGGGCGATGCGGTGGCGGATGCCTCGCAAGAAGCGACGTCTCAAGGCCGGTGCGCGGTGCTGCTCTACGCTGCCCTGCATGATCGCCAAGCTGCAGTGTGTGGTGCTGGACTGTGCCGATGTCGTTGAGCTGTCCCGGTTCTACCAGTCGCTTCTCGGTGGCGTGGTGAACCAGCCGGATCCGCGGTGGTCGCTCGGTGATGGCTGGGCGACGCTCCATATGGACGGTGGGTTCGTGCTGGCTTTCCAGCGAGTGGAAGACCATCAGCCACCGCGTTGGCAGCATCCCGTTCGACCCCAGCAGTTCCACGTCGACTTGGAGGTCACGGACCTGGACCAAGCTCAGGAAGACGTTCTCGACCTGGGCGCCACACTGCTCGAGGAGGTTGACGAAAAGCGGAGTTGGCGCATCTTCGCGGACCCGGCAGGGCACCCGTTCTGCCTCGTCCGGCACTGACGGGAGACACCTCATCCGGCCCAGAGCGGCCAGGCCTGCCCGGCGCCGGGCTCTGGCAGGGGCGCACCGCGCATGGAAGACTGATGTGCGCACCAGCCAGCCGGCTGCGCGGCGGACCGGTGTCCGAGGGGCGGTTCCAGGAGGCGTACGTGGCTGCGGTCCCCGAAAGCGCCGATCTGCACGAGCAGTTAGGACCGGATGTCGCGCACGCCGTGCTCGACTGGGCCGACCTCAACGGCCAGTTGGTCCGTCCGCTGCTGCCGTCGTGGCTGCCGTCCGGCACCGGATACACCGGCGCACTGCTGGTCGCGCTGGAAACCGCACCGCCGCCCCGCGTGGTCGTCCTCAAAGTGCTGCCGGAGGGCCCGCACCGCACCGAACCGCGGCGACACGCACAGGCGCTGCGCCTCTCGCCCCCCGCCTTCGCCGACGACCACCTCGTCGAGCAGGCCTTCGCTCCCTACCCGTTGAAGAACGGCGGCGCTCTGATGTTCCAGGCGATCGCGGGAGAAGGCCTGCGCAACGCCGTGACACTGGGGGCCCTGCGGGGGGAGGACTTCGCGCGAACGGCCGCAGCCGTGGCCCGGGGCACCCTGAGCGAGTGGAACCGGGGCGTCACCGCCCCTTCGCGCATGGCGAGTTCGGTGTTCCTGCGTCGGGAGCTGGAGACCGCGGGGCTCACCGAGGTTCCCCTCGAACCGTGGCGGCGCCGCGCGGGCCTGGCCGGCACCTCGCGGCCGTGGTTCGAAGCGGCGGGCCGGCGCCTTCCCAACCCCTATGTGATGATCGCCGGCGGGCATGCCGACGTCCCCGACCGAGACCTGTCGGCCCTGACGGGCCTGACGCACGGGGACCTCCATCCGGACAACATCATCGTGCCCCTGCGGCACGGTGTCCTGTGCGAACAGGCGTACCGTCTGATCGATTTGGGCAGCTTCCGCCCGGACGGCGCGTTGAGCCGCGACATCGCCATGCTGCTGCTGTCGGGGCTGGCGCCCGTGGTGCGCGAGCCGCAGCCGGCGCAGCAGCGGCAGGCACTGCTGGAGTACGTCGTCGACCCGCATCAGGACCACGTCGGCCTGCTCCCGCCGGAGGCCGTGCGGCGGGTCGACTGCGTCAGGGACACCGCCGCTGAGGTGATGCGCCAGTGGCGCGAACCATGGCAGGACCAACTGCTGCTGTCCCTCGTCGCGGGTGCTCTGGTCTTCACCACCTTCTCCGCGCTCCCTCCCGACGTCCGGGACTGGTACCAACTGCTTGCCGCGCATGCGGGGAAGGCCTTTCTCCGATCCGGCGACGCCGGTACGCCCGCGGTGCGGCGGCCACCGCACGAACCGGCGGCCGAGCCGTCGGGGCCTACCGCCACACAGGCGGATCCGCCTCACCACTCGCCTCGGCCATGGCCCGGCGCGACCGGTCCGGCCGACCAGGAGGCCTCGGAACCGGCCCGGCGCAAGGCGTTGGTGGAAGCCCTGGAAGAGCTGCCGGCGATGACCGATCCCGTCGCGCGGGAGGCAGTCCTGCGCCGACTGCCGCGACGGCTGGCGACGAGCATTCCGAGGTCGACCATTCTGCGCGTCGAACTGCTGGGTCTGGTCGACACCTGCATCACCTTCCACGGCGGCCTACGGGCGCTGTGGGATGCCGTCTCGTTCGTGGACACCGGCACCCGCGAACGCGACGCGCTGTTCGGTGTTCTGCAGAAAATGCCGGAGTTCGCGCGGCAACAGGCCAACGGCGCTCCTTGAGGCCGGATTACGCGGCTCGGGGTTTCCGGTCATGCGGTGCTGGGACATCATGAAAACGCAGGGTCGGGCCGCGCGGCCCGGGACGGGGAGGGCCGCAGAACATGGATCACGCGAAATCCGTCATAGAGTCGGAGCTGCTCGATCTCTCGCAGCTCACGCTGGAGGACGTGCGCGCATACCGGGACTGGCACGAGTGGCAGAGCATGGAGTGCCGGCTGCTGCAGGAGTTCGGAAACCCCTCCGTCTTCGCTGGCGACCCCAAGAGCAGTGCGGACCTGTGACACCGAGGCCCGATCTGCGATCACGGAGGCCCATCAGTGAGTGGCTCCTTCAGCACTTCGGGACGACCGGCAGAAGGACTCCCACGGCATGGGCTTCCCCCGCGGCACTTTGACTCGCTGGCCGGCGGAGGAGGCGGCAGTGCGGTCATCGCCCATCTGTGGGATTCCGAGCGCAGTCACCGACTGGTGCTCCTCGGCCTTCTGACCGCCACCGCGGGCCGGCGTCCCGACGCCCTCGGGCCCCTGCCCGGCACTGAAGAGGCCTGGAATCTCCTCGTCCGGGCCGAACGCCACAGCGGCGCGATCGCCGACGAGATACTCCTCCTGCCGGAGACCGGACGCTGGCTGCGCCACTGCCTGCAGCGATTACAGACGTCCGGCCGGATACGCGAGCCCGACGAGCCGCCCCTGTGGGTGGACGTGGGGCATCTGCATCTCCTGGCGGCCGCCGCGGCGGTGCGGGCCGGCCTGCCCTTCGAGCTTCGGGTCCCTGCCCGGAACGGCCGGGTGTGGCTCCCCACGCTCGGGTGCGCCACGCTGCACGGAAACCTCACACCCTGGCAGTCCGCCGAGGTCTCCTTCGCCGGAGACGCCATGACCTTCGCCCTGTCGGGCGCGGCGGGCCACGGCCACGACCCGGTACGGGTCGAGCACCCGCTCAGGAAGCCGACGCCCGGCTGGCAGGTACCCCGCACCCTGCCCCTGGACCTGCCGGACGGCCCTCAGGCCGTCGCGCTGCACGAACTGGGCCACTACCGCATGCGGGCCGGTGCGAATGGCGCGTCCACCGACGCGGTGCCGGAGGACTCGATCCGCCGCTGGACCGATCTGCTGCACAGTGCCTGGTCGCTGCTGACCCACGTCGACCCCGGCGGGGCGGAGGACGTGAGCGCCTGTCTGCGCTCCATCGAACCACTGCCGGCCGCCCGGCCCTTCCGCTGGCTCAGCGCCACCATGGAGGACGGGATGGGAGGGATGGCCGCCTCGGAGCCGAGCGGGACCGAACCCGCCGCGGCCGCCCAGTTCGCCGCCGTCCTCACGCACGAGGCACAGCACAGCAAGCTCAGCGCCCTGCTGCACATGTACTCGCTGCACACGCCGGACGTGGCCCACCGGTTCTACGCTCCCTGGCGCGACGACCCGCGTCCGCTGCGCGGCATGCTCCACGGCGTCTACGCCTTCACCGGCGTGGCCCGGTTCTGGCGCGGCCACATGCTCAGCGGCTGCGCTCCGGAGGAGCAGGCTCTGGTGGCGTTCGAGTACGCGCTGCGCCGCAGCCAGCTCCTGCGCGTCCTGCCCACGTTGCTGCACGACGCCAGACTGACCGCACTCGGCCGCAGACTGGTCGGCCGGCTGCTGGAAACCGTGGGGGAGTGGCAGGACGAGCCGATCCGCCCCGACTGCCTCGAAGCGGCGCAGTGGGCGGTCGAGGACCACTGGCTGAGCTGGCGCTCCCACCACCTCGTCCCCGACCCCGGCCTCGTCGTCGACCTGGCTCAGGAGTGGCGTACCGGACCGCCGGATCCGGCCGCAGAGGCAGCGTGGCGCTATCCGGAGCCTCGGCTGGTGCCCGACCCGGCCGCACGGCACCTGGACGCCAGAGCGGTCCTCATGCGCATGAGACTGGCCCGGACCACCGCCGTCCGCCTTGCGACAGCGGCCAGTGTCGGCCACCTCGTCCTCGGCGCCCGCCCGGCGGATGTCCATCTCCTCGACGGCGACCTGCTGACCGCGGAACGCATGTACGTCGCGGAGATCAGAGCCAAGTGCGGCTCCGCTCCGGAAACCGGGACGGCGTGGGTGGGCCTGGCGCGGGCACTGCGGGGACGCCCCGGCCGGGAGGGGGCCGCCCGGTCCCTGACCCGGCACCCGGAGCTGGTGCGCCAGGTGTATGTGTCGATCAGCGCCAAGAGCGACACCACGCCGGACCCCGTCGCCGTCGCCGACTGGCTGGGCCGCACCCTGGTCGCGCTCTGACGAGCCCGGGGTGCGGCCCGGGCGGTCTACGGCATCGGGTCGGCGTCGCAGTTGGAACGCCGCCAGGCCTCGGCGTCGACGAAGCCGGGATGGCTGGCTCCCAGCTGGGCCCGCAGCCCTTCCACGGCGACCGTGTGCATGGCCTCGGCTTCCTCGGTCCGTCGCAGTGCGCGCAGGTCACAGGCGATGTTGTTCATCAGGGCCAGCGCGGTGGGGTGCTCTTCGCCCAGCGTGGCCTTCACCCGCTCCAGCGTGCTCTGGTCCAGCTCGAGAGCGCCGACGGCGTCACCCTGCGCGTACATGTCGCTGGCGAGGTTCGCGGCGCACACCAGCACCGTGGGGTGGTCGTCGCCCAGTGCCCTGCGCGCCCGCACCAGCGCGCTCTCGTTCAGGGAACGGGCGGCCTCGACCTGATTGACCAGCCGCAGGGTGATGGCGAGGTCGATGTCCGCCGCGACCGTGTCCGGGTGGTGGGAGCCGAAGACCTCTCCGTACAGGTCCCGGGTCTTCTCGCCGAGCTTCAGGGCGTTGTCGAGGTCGCCCATCTGCCGCAGGTCGACCGACAGGTTGAGGGAGGCCACCAGTGAGTCCGGGCTGCGCTCGCCGTAGCGGTCGATGAGCGCCTTGCTGGCCTGGCGGCTGAGCTCGTAGGCGGACTCGTGGTCGCCCGCCTTGCGCCGCGACACGGCCAGCCGGGCCGCCGCCCGCAGGGTGTGCGGGTTCGTCTCCCCGAAGACGCTGCGGTACTTCTCCACGATTTCTTCGAACATCCGTACGCCGAGGGCGTACTCGCCGGCCTCGCGCCGGTCGAGCGCCAGACCCATCTCGGACAGGAGGCTGTCGTAGGCCTCTTCGCCATAGATCAGCACGTTGCGGCGCCAGGTCTCGTCGTCGAGCTTCAGGGCCTCGCGGTAGTGGCCACAGGCCCGCAGGGCGACAGCCAGGTTGTGGGTGTGGTCCAGGGTCAGCGGGTCTTCCTCGCCGTAGGCGCGCACGGCCCTTTCGTGGACCTCGCGGGCCATCTGCAGGGCGCCGAGGAAGTCACCGTGCGAGCGGCGGTCGATCGCCACCGACCCCATCGTGGACAGCAGTTCCTCCTCCGCGTCGCCGTCGAGCTGCCGCACGGCGGCGAGCATGCGCTGGCTGAGCTCGGCGGCTTCCCCGTAGCGGCCCATGCGCCACAGCACGTACCACAGGCCGCGAGAGAGGAGCAGTGTCTGCTGGTCGCCCTCGCCCCACTTCTCCTTCCAGCGTTCGTACGCCTTCTGGCCGAACTCCCGGGCGCTTTCGTGGTCGCCCCAGTAGTACAGGTACTCCGCCGTGTTGATGACGAGTTGCCGGACGTTGCCGACCTCGGACTCGATGGCGCCGGACTCGACCACGTGGGGGTACAGATCGCCGAATCGCCCCCAGTGGTCGGGGTCTCGCGGGTCGCGGGGCGCGTTGGCAGCGAGCAGCAGGTGCGCGCCCTGACGCATGCGCTGGCGCTGTTCGTCCGTCATGCGGGCGATGAGTACCGCCTGCACCAGCCGGTGCATCTGGATGCTGTTGTTGCGGTGGTCGATCTTCGCCAGCGAGTAGCGGTTGATCTCCCGGATGGCCCGGGCCAGCCGCAGGGGGTCGGTCAGGGCCCGGTCGAGATCGGGCGCGATGGGCTGGACCGGAGCCCCGGAGAACAGGGAACGCGCGATCGGCTCGGGAGCGAAGTAGGCGCAGATCTGCAGCAGTTGCAGGGCCGCGGGATTCTTGCTCGCCAGATGGTCGAGCGAGACGTTCCAGGCCGTGGCGACGGTCTGCTCGTAGTGCGTGGGAGGGGAAACAGTCATCAGTTCTGCGCGTTTCTCTGCGAACAGGCGTAGGTACTCGGCCGCAGGCATTCCTGTCTCGGCTCGCCAGGCCGAGGCCTGTTCCACCGCGAGGGGCAGATCGCCCAGAACGTGGGCGAGCTGATCTGCGTCCTCGTCGGACAGGTCCGGGTTGCGGCGCTGGAGTAGTTGAATGCTCTCTTCGCGCTCGAACACGTCGACTTCGAGTGGTCGGGCGAGAGTGTTCCACTGGGGGTTGCGTGAGGTGATGATGATGGAGCCGTTGGGCCCGTTCTCCGAACCGCTGGGGAAGAAGTCCTGCACCGCTTCGGGGCTCTCGGCATTGTCGAAAACCAGAAGCCATTTACTGTAGGGATTTCCGGTGCGCAGTGCTTCCAGTACGGCCGGCACGGCGGTGATGGCCTCGGTGCTGACCGGCAGGTGCAGCCGGTGGGCCAGTTCCACCAGAGCCTGGGCGATCTGCGTGGGACGCTCGGCCGGGATCCACCAGACGATGTCGTACTGGTTGGCCTGCCGGTAGACGTATTCCTGCGCGAGCTGGGATTTGCCGACCCCGCCCAGGCCGTGCAGTGCGTGGGGAAGGACAGCGGTGGGTCCGCCCCGCAGTTCTCGCTCGAGTCGATGCAGCAGATCTTCGCGCCCGGTGAATACGAGATTTCGTGGGGGCATATTCCCCCACACGGCGGGGCGCGCGGAAGCAGGCGTCGTGGCACGGCCGAGATCAATAGTTGTCCGCGGCGCTGTGGCGGAGTAACCGGTGACCACTGTGGCGTCTCCTGAAAGGGGGCCGGCATCAGCCTGGCCGAGTTGCTCGGTGAGCACCGGCGCCTCGGGGGAGTTGGGTTCAGTCACTATGCCATAGCTTTCCGTGTCTGGGGTGGTGTGCCGGTCGCCGTGTGTCGGTGTATTCAAGTGCTTCGATTCCTCATGAGCCCGAATGAGTTGCCCGATGATCTGGGCCCGGCGCGCATGTGCGCCGGAGAGCGATCTCAGCACCGTCTGTTCTATCTCTCGCAGGTGCCGGTCGGCGTCAGTAATGTGTGGGTCGGAGGTACTTGCCCCGTCCAGGTATGCCAGCATTTCGCGGGCCGCGCCACTGTGCGGGGCGAGCAACTCGGCTGCTGCTTTTGTCGCCAGTTCCGTGGCTTGCCGATTGCTCGCCGCCAGTACTTCGGCACGCACCCCGGGGCGAAAGGAGAAAGCCGCCTCACCCGCGGACGGATCGGGTTCCACCAGGTCGCTCATGAGGAACTCGGCCAGATGCTCCGGGCCGGTGCGGGGCATGGTCCGCGTCTGCAGCGCCGTCATGAGCGGCAGGTCGAGCGGCGCGGTGGCGAGTCGGGTGGCCAGTTCGAAGGAGTCGGGAGAGGACCACACGCGGAACAGGGCGACCCGTTCGGCCGCGCTCTTGTCGCCGCGCTCGGGAGCCGGTGGCGGCTCGGCGGGCGGTTGCGTTCCCCGGGGCAGGACGAGGGCTGCCACCTCGGTCCATCGGGGCGCGTCGCCGGCGAGGAACTCGGTCCACGGCGACAGCCACCCGCCGGACAGTTCCAGCACCGGGACGACGGTGTGCTTGCGGTGTTGTCCGGCCCCGCCGGCCGACTCGACGTACTCCCAGGCGGGGCTGGCCTGCCAGGACCCGGACGCGTGCAGGCGGACGCGCTGCACTTGCAGGGCGGTGCGGTGCCACAGACGCTGGGGAAGCACGTGGAGGACGGTCGCCGGCTGATGCCGCCCCCAGGTGGCCAGATGTGCCTGCACGCCACCTGACTGCCAGGCCGGCCCCAGGCCATCGGTGAGGACGAAGATCAACGTGCGTCCGCTGTGGTCCACCAGACGTCGCGGGGACTGCTTCTCACCAGAACCCGGCAGCCGTACGGTCACCCCCTCGCCGGACGAACCGGTGTCGAGATGGAGCACCCTGAAGTCACCGAAGCCGGCGTACGTGCGGAACAGGTCGGCCACCTGGTCGGCCGTTTCGCTCCACACGGCCATTCGGGGGGCCATGTCGATGAGGAGGACCGCTTTCCACCGTGGCCCCGGCCCCGGGCAGAAGACCGGAGGCAGCCCCGCCGCGACCGCGAGGCGCTCCGCGGTGGCCTGAAGGTCGATCCGGGGTTCGTCAGGGTCCGGCACCCGCCGACGCAGGGGAGACAGGGCGCGGGCGAAGGAACGCGGCTGCAGGACGGACGTGTGGCTGCGCACGGACCTGACAGGCCGGGCGTCCTCGACGGTGCCCGCGCCTGACGCGTCGACCGGGGCGCCCTGGCCGAGGCGCAGCAGGGGGACCGGCGCGGGCCCGCTCGGCTGGTGGTCCGGTGTGTCGCGGGCCGCGTCGTCGTGCTGTCCGGGTAAGTCGCCGTTGTGCTGCCTGCGCGGGAAGCGGGGCGTGGGGGAAGCGTTCTGCGGCGCGTCAGGGGCGGCGGGGCCGGTCGTCCCGGGACCCGCGTGTGGCGCACCGGTGTCCAGGGCGACTCGTGGGTGCCCGTCGACCGCGATGTCCGGATGATGCGCCGCCAACCAGACCGCGTCCGCGATGTCCCGGGGGTGGAGATCGCGGACGGGCATGCCGGAAGCGTCCGCGGCGGGGGACGGGCCAGGTGGTCCGTCGGCCGCAGCGTGACCGTTGATCTCCGGCGATCGGTCAGGCACCCCAGTCCGCCCCATCTCCGTTCAACGGGTGCCAGATGGCATCAAGGACGGCCTGCCACTCGGCACGATCCCCATCACGGTAGGAGTGCGCGCCGGACGTGACCAGGTGTGCCGCATTGAGCAATTGGTCCGCGGCCAGCCCGTCGACCTCCGCACTGCGTGTCATGAAGTCCCGGACGAGCCTTCCTTGTTCGTCTCCGAGCGAGTCCCCGAAGTGGGCGGCCACCAGCTCGCCCAGCGCCTCTGGGCCGGGGTCCGGTATATCAAGACGCAGACACCGGCGCATAAACGCCTCAGGGAACTCCCGTTCACCATTCGAGGTCATGATCACGATCGGAAATGATCGAGTTTTGATGATTCCATTATGGATCGATGCGGTTTGCCCTGGATCTGCCGTATGGACGGTGACGGTGTCGATCTGACGCTTCACCCGAACGAGAGGCTGAACGGCGAACCACCCGTCCTCGAACAAGGAGAGCAGGTCGTTCGGGAGGTCCACATCGCCCTTGTCCAGCTCGTCGATCAATATGACCCGCGGTAACCGGTGCGGCAGCAACGCCGTGCCCAGCGGGCCGAGTTGGATGAAGTCCCCGATGTCGAGGGCGGGCGCCGGCGCACCGTTCCCGGCTGTTTCCTCCTGGGCGGCGCGTGCCTGTGCGGTGAACCACGCCTGGCCCGCTTGGGCGCGTCCGAGCACGTCGTACTCGAACAGGCCCGAGGCCAGGGTCGTACGGCTGGTGACCGGCCACTGCAGGACGCGTCCGAGCCCCAGCTCCCGGGCGATGCGGTAGGCGAGGGTCGACTTGCCGACTCCGGGCCGGCCGGTCACCAGCAGTGGACGCCTGAGCAGGATGGCCGCGTTGACCATGCGGACCTCGGACGCCGGCGGTCGTCGACGGGCCGTGGGCGGGCCCAGCCGCCGGTCCGCCTCCCCGTCCTCGGGCGGCCGGGGCTGCTCCGGCCCGCCGTCGAACGTGCGCCAGCGCGGGCCGGGCGGCCAGACGCGTTCCTCGTACGGAGTCCCGTCGATGAAGGCGGCACCGGTTCCGCTGTACAGCGGGCCGCTGGGCTGGTGGGCGTCGGACGGAAGCAGTCCTGCCTGAGACGAACTCATTCAATCCCCCCTACAAAGGCGGCCGGCGCTCCGGCACCGCCGCTCAACAACTGCTCGGGGTCGTCCCAGACGACGCAGAGCTGCTGGGCGGCGTCATGGGAACTGCCCAGCGGACGCATTTGGGAATCGCTCTTCCACTGTCGTGCCTGAGAGGGAAAACCCGCTAGACCGCCTTCGGACAGGCCGTCCCTGACCATGCTGTGGAACTGTTCGGACGTCACGTCACGGTGGTGTATGAAGACAGGGATGCCCAGATCGATGCCCACGCGAACTTCCCCCAAGCCGGCCTCGTTCCCGGTGGTCGGCGGCTCGCTGAGCACCATGGCGACGACGTCCTGCCGGGCGCCTATCGTCGCGTCCAGCCCCTGCAGGTACGTCGGCACGGCGTGCCCCTGCCGGTCGCACCAGTGGACACGGTCGCCACCGCCCTGAGCGTCCTTCCAGCGTGCCCAGCGCAGTCGCCAGACCTGATGCGCGTCACGTCGCTGCAGTCGTTCCAGGCTGTGCAGGACGATCTCCGGATACTTGCTGAACAGAGGGTTGGGATAGGTGAGAGAGGGGTCCCGGTCCCACCATTCCACCGGCTCGTTGAGCAGCTCGGTCGGCAGGAAGAACTCCAGCACCACGTCCTCCGCCCGCGCGTGCCACAGTGAGGCCATGCGGGACAGCAGGCCCGCCACCGTCGCCGGCACCTGTGACCGGGGAACGGGCTCCTGTGTCTCGCCCTCCTTGGCGTGGTGCAGTTGCGAGGATTCCGCGTACTTCACCCGGGCGGAGACCCAGTAGCGCTGTCTCTTGCGGTTCTGCCGTCTCCCGGATCCCTGAGTCGGCATCAGGTCCGGGGCGAGCTTGACGTAGAGCCGGATGACCGGGCGCTGCTTGCTCTCCGGGGCAACCTGCGCCGCAGGCGGCGCGGGCTCCGGCTCGCCGACGGCAGGCCCTGCGGCCGCGAAACGCCTGCGTCCCAGCGCGATGCGCAGGTCGGTCAGTCCGTCCTCGAGATCGACCAGTTTCCACACCGCGGCGAAGTGATCGTTCCAGCCCTGCAACTCACCCACGCATGAGGCCAGGTCCTCGTACAGCGCGAGATGCTCCAGCAGCACCATGCCGGGAGGCAGTACCGCGTCCGGCATGGCGGCACGGCCCGAGAGGTGCAGGAACGCCTGCCAGGCGTTGGTGCAGTAGGCGGGCAGCCGGATGCGGTCGCCCATGATCTGCGCGACCGTCGTATCGAGTCCCGGCAGTGTGATCAGCAGGGCACGGCGCAGTGCCGTCCAGTCACGGCCCTCGTACAACCGCAGGGCGTACAACTCCTCGACCAGAGGCGCGAGATGGTCCTCCATGGGCGGCGCCACCAGAGCAGTGGCCTGGAGCAGATGGGACAGACCGTCGTCCCGTGCCTCACAGACCCGCACCACCTCCAGGAACTCCTGGTGCGCGGTGGGTAATTCGCCCCACGGCTGGTTCCCCAGCAACTGTGCCAGTTCGCGCCGCCACTGCTGCCTTCCCCGTGCGTCGGTGAGGGCAACCGAATCTCCCAGCACATGGACGACCCGGCGCAGTATGTCGCTTCGCCGCGCGTCCTGCGTCGCGAGTTGTTGTGGCATCCGTGACTCCCCCCGTGCCGCAGCATTCACACGGCGCCTGTACCGCAACTCGATCAGGGTAGGCCGCCGAGGCGCTCCGCCGAATACGTTCGGCGATATTCGTCGGGCCGACGGGGAACGATCGACAGAGGGGTCCGCGTAGTGTGCTGCGCACCCGAAGGGGACTGGGGGGAACATGGTGAGCCATCCGTTGCCCGTGCCGATCACACGGCGGCAGAACGACGAGGACTTGCAGAAGATCCTGAGAGCCGGCGAGTCGTCCCACGCCCGGGCCCGGCAACTGGCCGCCGTGCACATGTCCATCTCCTTTCTGCTCGCCGCGGGCGCCGTGCTCGGTGTCTTCGTCACCTCGGTGCAGCAGACCCTCACCGTCGCGGGCTTTCTGTGGGCCCTCGTCTATTGCGCCGGCGCGAGTTCCTGGACGGAGCGCGAGTTCCGCAGGGCGGCGCTGTTGCAGGAGGCCTTCGACACCCGGCTCTACGAGCTCCCGTGGAACGAAGTCCTGGCCGGAAGCGCTCCCTCGGCCGACGAGGTCAGCCGCCTCGCCCGGAGCTACAAAGGCTCCCAGGCGAGACTGCGCGACTATTACGAGATCCCGGACCTGCCCCGCCCGCTGGACGTGCTCTCCTGCATCCTGCAGAACCTCGCCTGGGGTGCCCGCATACGACGGCGCTTCGCCGCCGCGGTCCAGGGGGGCGTCGTCATCTGGGTGGCGACGGGGGTGCTGGTGGGAGTCGTGACGGACGCGGCACTCCTGTCCGTCCTCGTCAACTGGTTCGTTCCCTCGCTCGGTGTGCTCCTGCTCGGGGTTGATACCTATCGGACACAGCGCGACACCGCGGCCGTACGTGAGCACGCGCGGTCGGTGATCCTGCCGCGCATGCGGGAGTTCGCCGAAGCGGGGATGCCGCCCGCCGGCACCAGGGACATGTGCGTCCTGGCCCGGCAGGCGCAGGACGTCCTGCTGCGGACGCGGCTGCACCAGGCCCGCGTGCCCAACTGGTTCTTCAAGGCCTTCCTCGACAGTGACCGCGCCGACTTCGCCGCGGCCATGGACGAGGTGGGCGGCTGGCTGCCGCACCCTCCGCCGACCGGATGAGGCCCGTAAAGGCGCACCTCCTGCCGCACATCCGCGCCCTACAGGGACTGCGGCGACGCCGTGTGTGCCCCAGGCTGTTCCGCTCAGGTCCGCTCAGGTCCGCTCAGGTCCGCTCGGATTTGCTTGGATTCGCCTAGATCCGCTCAGTACACGTCCCGCACGTACCGCTTGTCCGCCGCGAGCTGCTTCACGTACGCGGCGGCCTCCGCCTCGCTCAGCCCGCCGTGCGTCACCGCGACGTCCCGCAGCGCCCGGTCCACGTCCTTCGCCATCCGCGAGGCGTCGCCGCAGACGTAGAACCGGGCCCCGTCCCGAAGCCAGTGCCACAGCTCCGGCCCGTGTTCGCGCATCCGGTCCTGCACGTACAGCTTGTTGCGCTGGTCCCGGGAGAAGGCGGTGTCCAGACGGGTGAGGGTGCCCTCGTCGAGCAGGGCCGTCAGCTCGTCCTCGTAGTAGAAGTCCGTCGCGCGGTGCTGCTCGCCGAAGAACAGCCAGTTGGGGGCCCGGTGCCCGAGCGCCCGGCGCTCCTGGAGGAAGCCGACGAAGGGCGCCACGCCGGTGCCCGGCCCGACCATGATCATCGGCGTCGAGGCGTCGGCCGGGGGCCGGAAGTGGGGCGAGCGCTGCACGAACACCGGCACCTCCGTGTCCGCTTCGGCATCCGCGAGGTACGGCGAGCACACCCCGCCACGCGCCCGGCCGTGCAGGTTCTCGTACCGCACCACCGACACCGTCAGCGACACCCGCCGGGGATCGACCAGCGGACTGGACGAGATGGAGTACAGCCGCGGCTGGAGTTTCCTGAGCACGCCCGCCCACTCCCCGGCGCTCGCCCGCACCGCGTACTCGGCGACCACGTCCACGGCCTGCCGCCCCCAGCTCCACTGCGCCAGCCCGTCCTTGTTGTCGGGCCGCAGCAGCCTGCGCAACTCGTGCCGGTCGCGGGCGCGTTCGGCGACGAAGCGGAGCAGGTCGGACGTGATCCGCGTGATGTCGAGGTGCTGGTGCAGGGCTTCGCCGAACGGGACCTCGCCGACCCCGTCCACCCGCACGGCCGTCGAGGCGTCCAGGCCCGTCACCGCCAGCCACTCCCGCACGAGCGCGGGCGCGTTGACCGGTCGCACACCGAGCGCGTCCCCGGCCTCGTACGCCAGATCCGTCCCGCTCGTGTCGAAGGTGAACCGCCGGACCTCCTTGCCCGCGCCCGGCTTGCTGAGCAGCCGGTTGCCGGTCAGCCGGGCGGTGGTGACGGGCTTGGACTTCGCCCGGGGCTTCTCGGCGGGGCCGGCCGCCGCACCGCCCAGCGCCGAGACCACCTGGTCCAGCCACTCCCCGGCGGACGGCTCGTAGTCCGGCTCGCAGTCGGTACGCGGGGCCAGCCGCACCCCGCCCAGCTCGTCGAGCCGCGCGTCCAGCCGCCGCCCGTGCCCGCAGAAGTCGTCGTACGAGGAATCGCCGAAGGCGAGCACGGCGTACCGCACCCCGTCCAGCCGTGGCGCCGGCTCGCCGGAGAGCGCGTCCCAGAAGCCGGAGCCGTTGTCGGGCGCGTCGCCGTCCCCGAAGGTGCTGGTGATGAACAGCAGGTCCGCCGTGCGGGCGAGCGCCGTGACGTCGGCCTCGTCCATGCCGACGAGGGTCGTACGGTGCCCGGTGGCGGTCAGCCGGTCGGCGGTGGCGGCGGCGAACTCCTCGGCGTTCCCGGTCTGCGACGCCCACAGCACGACGACCTCACGGCCGGACCCCTCCCGCGGTGCCTCGGTCGCGGTCCGCGAGTACATGCCGGCGAGGACCCCGTTGACCCACAGCGCGTGCTCGGGGGAGAACGGCGCGTCCGGCGGCAGCACCGGCACGCCGGGGGCACCGGAGCCGAGCCCGGCCAGGAAGCCGGTGAGGTACTGGCGCTCCTGGTTGGACAGGACCGGGGGAGGGGAGGGTTCGATACCGAAGGGGCCGGCGCCGCCGGGCGTCACGGCCGTGGGTGTCAGGGCCGGTTCCTCCGGCGCCGGCGTCGCCACCCTCGCCAGCGACACGGCACACACCTTGAACTCCGGCTGGAACGACAGCGGATCCACCGCGTCACTCGTCACGGCGTTGACGCTCAGATACTCGCCGAACAGGTCGTTCCAGTGGAACGGCGCGAAGCAGCACCCCGGCCGCACCCGGTCCGTCACCACCGCCGGCAGCACGGCCCGCCCGCGCCGCGAGGCCACCTCGACGAGATCGCCCTCCGCGACACCGAGCCCCTCCGCGTCCCGCGGATGGATCTCCACGAACGGACCGGAGTTCAGCTTGTTGAGCTTGGCGACCTTCCCGGTCTTCGTCAGCGTGTGCCACTGGTGCTGCACCCGCCCGGTGTTGAGCGTGAACGGGTAGTCGTCGTCCGGCAGTTCGGCGGCCGGCAGATGCGGCCGGGCGAAGAAGACGGCCCGCCCGCTCGCCGTCGGGAAACGCAGCCCGCCGTCCCCGACGTACCGGATCGGATTGCGCTCCGGCCCGTCCTCGCGCGCGGCCGGCCACTGCACGGGAGTCTCCCGCAGCCGCTCGTAGTTCACCCCGCTCAGATCCCACCCCGTCGCCGGGTTCCGGAACCGCCGGATCTCCTCGAAGACCTGCTCGGCGCTGTCGTACGAGAAGCCCTTCTCGTACCCCATCGCGCACGCCACCACCGCGATGAGCCGCCAGTCGGGCAGAGCCTCCCCGGGCGGGTCCGCGGCGGCCTGTGTCAGCGTGAGGCTGCGCTCGCTGTTGACGAAGACGCCCTCCGCCTCGGTCCACATCGCGCCGGGCAGGACGACGTCGGCGTACGCGTTCGTCTCGGTGTCCCTGAACACGTCCTGCGTGACGACGAACTCGGCGGCCTCCAGGCCCTCGATGACCGTACGGCGGTTGGCGACCGACGCGACCGGGTTGGTGCAGATGATCCAGCAGGCCTTGATCTCCCCGTCGGCCATCTTCCGGAACATCTCGACGGTGCCCTGCCCGGCCCCGTCGGGGCGCAGCGTCCCCGGCGGCAGCTCCCACACCTGCTCGGTGAACGCGCGCTCCTCCTCGACGAGCAGGGACCGCTGCCCCGGCAGCCCCGGGCCCATGTATCCCATCTCCCGCCCACCCATGGCGTTGGGCTGCCCGGTCAGGGAGAAGGGACCGGCACCCGGACGGCAGATCGCGCCGGTGGCCAGATGCAGGTTGACCAGGGCGTTGGTGTTCCAGGTGCCGTGCGTGGACTGGTTGAGCCCCATGGTCCAGCAGCTCATCCACCGCGGGCCGGCCTCGCCGATCAGCCGGGCGGCCTCGCGCAGGTCGTCCTCCGCGAGCCCGGTGATCTCCGCGACGGCCGCCGGGGTGTACTCGGCGAGGAAGCCGGGCAGATCCTCCCAGCCCTCGGTGTGCGCACCGATGAAGTCCGCGTCGGTGTGCCCGTTCTCGTGCAGCAGACGCAGCAGGCCGTTCAGCAGCGCCAGATCGGTCCCCGGCTCGACCTGCAGGAACAGATCGGCCTTGGCGGCGGTCGCGGTCCGCCGCGGATCCGCCACGATCAGTTTGGCGCCCGCCTTGACCCGCTCCATCATCCGCAGGAAGAGAATCGGATGGCAGTCGGCCATGTTCGACCCGATGACGAGAAACGCGTCCGCCCGGTCGAAGTCCTCGTACGACCCGGGCGGCCCGTCCGCGCCCAGCGACAGCTTGTAGCCGGTGCCCGCGCTCGCCATGCACAGCCGCGAGTTCGACTCGATCCGGTTCGTCCGCACGAACCCCTTGGCCAGCTTGTTCGCCAGGTACTGCGCCTCCAGGCTCATCTGCCCGGACACGTAGAAGGCGACTGCGTCCGGCCCGTGCTCGTCGACGATCGCCCGCAGCCGCGCGGCGGTCTCGGCGACCGCGTCGGCCACGGGCACGGGGGCGGCCTCCTCGCCCCGGTCGTCCCGCACCAGCGCGGTGGTCAGCCGGCCGGGCGCGGCGAGCATGTCGGCCGTGGTCGCGCCCTTGGTGCACAGCCGGCCGGAATTCGCCGGGTGCGCCTTGTCACCGGAGGCCTTGAGGACGGTGCGCCGCCCGTCCGGCCCCCTCCCCACGTCGAGCACGAGACCGCAGCCGACACCACAGTACGAGCAGACGGTGCGCACCTGCCGTGTGTCCTGCCGGCTCTCGGGAGTCGTGGTCATACCCCGACGGTACGAATCGCCCGTTACGCCTCTGTCACACGGCTTGATCAACAGGAGTTACGCCCGTCACACAGCCGCCTTCCGGCCGTTGTGAGGTGCAATGAGGTCGCGGAGCGTGTCGCAGTTGGGCCGAACGGGTGACTCTGCGCAAGAATTGCCCGATGCAGACAGCCAGTGCGAGCCAGGACGGAGTATGCCGGTGAACAGCCACGATGTCACCGACGAACAGTGGGAGGGGCTCGCCCAGGTCGTGCCGCTGCGGGGCCGGGACGCCTGGCCGTCCTCCGTCGACAACCGGTCCCTGCCCGAGGCCGAGACGGAGGCCCGGCGCCGCTTCGTCGTCCTGCGCGTGAACGTCTTCGCCGACGCCCGTGACGTCGCCGAGACGCTGATGGGAGGCGTCCCCGTCCTCCTCGACCTCACCAGCGCGGAGACGGAGGTCGCCAAACGGGTCCTCGACTTCAGCACGGGCGTCGTCTTCGGCCTGGCGAGCGGGATGCACCGGGTGGATCGCAACGTGTTCCTGCTGACGCCGGCGGGGACCGAGGTGACGGGGTTGATGGAGGGGGCGGGTCTCCCCGGGGTGTGACCGTAGCTCGATCGTAGGAAGCTCCCGGCGGCGGAACGGTTCGTCCTGCCGGCGGAGCCCTACCGTCCGGACATGACCCACCCCCCGTACCCCGGCCGTCCCCGCGTCACCGAACTGCGTCTGGCCGCCTTCGCCGCCCACCGCCGCACCTCGCTCCCGCTCGGGCCGCTCACCCTCCTCGCCGGCCCCAGCGGCTGCGGCAAGACCAGTGCGCTGCGGGCGTACGAGGCTCTCGCCCGGCTCGGGGGCGGCGCCGCGCTCGGCGAGGCGTTCCCGGACCCCGTCGCCTGTGTGCCGGAGCGGGCCCGGCCCGACGCGCAGCGCCGACGCGGCTTCCGCATCGGCTGTACGGCGGACGGGCCCGCGGGGCCGGTCCGGCTCGACGTCGCCGTGCAGGCCGAGCCCGAACTGCGCATCGTGGGCGAGCGGTTGACGGCCGACGGACTGGTCCTGCTTCAGACCGCCCTGCGCGATCCCGGGAAGCGCGCCGTGCAGGCCGCCTGGCACACGGCCGGGCCCACGCCGGTGACCCGGGGGCCCCTGCCCGACGACCTCCTCGGCACCGCCCTGCTGCCGCTGCGCGTCGCGGGCAAGACACCCGGGCAGCGCAGGGTGCTGGCCGCGGCCGAGCAGATGGTCGTCGCCCTGCGCTCCGCCTTCGCCTGCGACCCCGAACCCGCCCGGATGCGCGCCCCCGTCCCCGCCGGCTCCGGCCGGCTGCTCGGCGACTGCGGCAACCTCGCCGACGTCCTGTGGCGCACCCGCGCCGAGTGCGGGCGGCGGCACGCGCTCTTCGTGGCGGCGGTGCGGGCGGGCTGCGCGGGGCCGGTGGCGGACGTGCTCGCGGAGCGGGTGGCCCACGCCCTCGCCGGACCGGGCGCGGGCGCGCCCACCCGGCCGCCCGCGGACGCGCACGCCCGCCCGGCCGGAGGCAGGCCTGCCCGGTCTGCCGGGGACAAGACCGCCCGGCCGGACGGCCTCGCGGCCGTCCGCGCGGCGCTCGACCGAGGCGACGGCGTCCGCACGGACCTGGGGCGGCTCGGCGACGGCGAACTCCGTTATATCGCCCTCGCGTTGATCCTGCTCACCGGCCCGGGCGTCCTGGAGGTGGACCCGGCCGGCGAGGTACCCGCCGCCCTGCAGACGCTCACCGTCCTCGCCGACGGCTTCGACCGGGGTCTGGACGCACGACAGCGCGGGGAACTGCTGGGGCTCGCGGCCCGGATGTGCGAGCGGGGGCACATCCGGTTCGCCGGCGCGGTCAGCGACGCCTCGTGGGCCGCCGGGGCCGAGGGAGTCACGGTGGTACACCTGAACCGTGACTGATCCACTGGACGCACCGCGGCCCGGCCCTGGCGACGAACCCCTGGACGTGGCGACGCTGCAACGCCGGCTGGCCGAGTTCGCGGCCGCGCGGAACTGGCAGCCGTACCACACCCCCAAGAACCTGGTCGCGGCCCTCAGCGTCGAGGCGTCCGAACTGGTCGAGATCTTCCAGTGGTTGACGCCCGAGGAGTCGGCCCGGGTCATGGCCGCCCCGGAGACCGCGCACCGCGTCACCGACGAGGTCGCCGATGTGCTCGCGTATCTGCTCCAGCTGTGCGAGGTGCTCGGTATCGACCCGCTCGCCGCGCTGGCGGCGAAGATCGAACGGAACGAGCGGAGGTTTCCGGTCTAGTGCCGCGACAGGCACCGTCCGACCACAGGGGAGGCGCAACGTCCGTTTGTACGCTCAGTAATCAGAATCCGGCCCGAATCCGAATTGTTGTCCGAAGATTTCCGTCTTCCTCTGGCTTTTTGTCTCACATCCCTTCACTCTGGGTAGTGAACAAGGGAGTTCGGGCAGACGGACGCGCGTGAGCGCGTCGGGACAAGACGGGGGCAGCGCATGGACGCGGTGCGGCTCATCGTGACGAGCAGGCGGTCCCTGGCGGCGGGCGGCGGTGCACGGGAGACCCTGGCGGAGGTGTGGCAGGCGCAGGCCCTCGCGCAGGCGATCGGCAGCCGCCTCGCGGTCGCCGGACCACCCGAACTGCGCGGCGAGGCGCTGGGGTTGACGGAGTTGGCGGGCCGGGGCTGCGGTGTCCTCGACCCGCCCGAACTGGCCCCGGGTGAGCTGCGGGCGGGCCAGCTCACCGAGCTGGGCGACGCCCGCCACACCCTGATGTACCTCGGTGGCCTCCTCGGTGAGGTCGGCATCGCCCTCGTCGGCCTCGCCTGCGCCGCGGACGACGAGGGGGCGTACTGGCAGTGCATGGAGGCCATCGACGCGGCGGACGAGTCCCGCGACCGCGTCCTGGAAATGCTCCGCAGACTCGCGGACCGGGAGCAGGCGTTACCGGAGAGGGAGGCCGGATAGGGGCGGGCGGAAGCCGCCCTAACCCGTCTGCCCCTCCTGGACGACCCCCCGACCCGGATCCCCCGACGCCTGCAGGTCCGCGTCCAGCGCCGACAGATCCGCGTTCAACGCCGCCATCAGCTCCTCCATCTGCTGCAACAGCCCTTTCGGCTGCCCGGTCCCGCCCTGCTGCGGCACGGTCTCTTCGGACATGACGGCCTCCTCGGCCCCCGGCCCCCGGGGAGGCCGACGCGGGTGACGCCCCGGCGGTCAGCGGCCGGTGCGGAAGCCGGGGGCTCCGGCTCCGCCCGAGCCAACGATCACCGCCGGGGCCGGTCACTGGCCGGGTCAGGCGTGAACCGCGGTATGGACGTAATTTCACCCGACCGGGGACCGGCCGGGACCGGGACCGACCGCGTGATCACCCACCCGGGCGTGCAGGATGGAAGCATGGATCTTCGCATCTTCACCGAGCCCCAGCAGGGGGCCACCTACGACACTCTGCTCAGCGTCGCCAAGGCCACCGAGGACCTCGGCTTCGACGCCTTCTTCCGTTCCGACCACTACCTCCGCATGGGCACCGTGGACGGCCTGCCCGGCCCCACCGACGCCTGGATCACCCTGGCCGGACTCGCCCGCGAGACCAAGCGCATCCGGCTCGGCACCCTGATGACCGCCGGCACCTTCCGGCTGCCCGGCGTGCTCGCCATCCAGGTCGCGCAGGTCGACCAGATGTCCGGCGGCCGGGTCGAACTCGGCCTCGGGGCGGGCTGGTTCGAGGAGGAGCACAAGGCGTACGGCATCCCGTTCCCCAAGGAGAAGTTCGCCCGCCTCGAGGAGCAGCTGGAGATCGTCACCGGCCTGTGGGCGACGGACCCCGGCAAGACCTTCGACTTCCACGGCACGTATTACGACCTCACGGACTCTCCCGCGCTGCCCAAGCCCGCGCAGCGGAAGATCCCCGTGCTCGTCGGCGGCCACGGCCCGGCCCGTACCCCGCGGCTGGCCGCCAGGTACGCCGACGAGTTCAACATGCCGTTCGCCTCCGTCGAGGACAGCGAGCGCCAGTTCGGCCGGGTGCGCGCCGCCGCCGAGGAGGCCGGCCGCGGCGGCGACGACCTGACGTACTCCAACGCCCTCGTCGTCTGCGTCGGCCGGGACGAGGCGGAGGTCGCCCGCCGGGCCGCCGCGATCGGCCGCGAGGTCGACGAGCTGAAGCTCAACGGCCTGGCCGGATCCCCGGCCGAGGTCGTCGACAAGATCGGCCGCTACGCCGGGATCGGCTGCCGCCGCATCTACCTCCAGGTCCTCGACCTGGACGACCTCGATCACCTGGAGCTGATCTCCTCGCAGGTGCAGTCGCAGCTGTCGTGACCGGGGCCGCCCACCCGCCGCCTCCCCGCGTTCACCGGCCTCGATAAACGAAGGCGCAGGTGGGCACGGGTGTGCGAAGCTGTGGGCGTCGTCCTGCCGAGCCCCCAGGATCACCACTCCTGGGGGCTTTCGCGCGCACGGCACCGCAGTCATCCACCCAGCCGGAGAGGCCCTCCGCATGTTCCTGACGATCAGTACCACCGGCACTCCAGAGCGCCCCGCGACCGACCTCGGCCACCTGCTGCACAAGCATCCCGACAAGGCGCAGGCGTTCTCCACCTCCTACGGCACGGCCCACGTCCTCTACCCCGAGGCGGAAGCCCAGCGCTGCACGGCGGCGCTGCTGCTGGAGGTGGACGCGGTGGCCCTGGTCCGGCGCGGCAAGGGCAAGGGCCGCGGCGGCGCCCCGGACGCGGCACTCGCGCAGTACGTCAACGACCGCCCCTACGCGGCCTCCTCCCTGCTCGCCGTGGCGCTGAGCAACGTCTTCTCCAGCGCGATGAAGGGCGTCTGCAACGCCCGGCCCGACCTCCCCGGCGAGGCCAGGCCGCTGCGTGTCGAGGTGCCCGCGCTGCCCGCCCGCGGCGGCCCGGACCTCGTACGCAAGCTCTTCGAGCCGCTCGGCTGGACGGTCACCGCCGAGCCCGTGCCGCTGGACACCGAGTTCCCCGAGTGGGGCGACTCGCGGTACGTGCGCCTCGTACTGGAGTCGGCCGCGCTCACCCTCGCCGAGGCCCTGCGCCACCTCTACGTCCTGCTCCCGGTCCTCGACGACGCCAAGCACTACTGGGTCGCCCCCGACGAGGTCGACAAGCTGCTGCGCGCCGGTGAGGGCTGGCTGCCCGGCCATCCGGAGCAGAAGCTGATCACCAGCCGCTACCTCTCGCGCCGCTGGTCGCTGACCCGTGCGGCGACCGAGCGGCTGGAGCTCGTGCGGCTCGCCGAGACCGACGACAGCCAGGTGGAGGAGATCGACAACGCGGTCGAGGCGGAGACCGAGACCGAGGAGAAACCGGCCCCGCTGGCCGTGCGGCGCCGCGAGGCGATCGTCACGGCCCTGCGGCAGTCCGGGGCCGCCCGGGTGCTCGACCTCGGCTGCGGCCAGGGCCAGTTGGTGCAGGCACTGGTCAAGGACCCGGTGTTCACCGAGATAGTCGGCGTCGACGTGTCGATGCGGGCGCTCACCATCGCCTCCCGGCGGCTCAAGCTGGACCGCATGGGCGAGCGGCAGGCCGCGCGCGTGAAGCTCTTCCAGGGCTCGCTCGCGTACACCGACGCCCGGCTCAAGGGCTACGACGCCGCCGTGCTCAGCGAGGTGATCGAGCACCTCGACCTGCCCCGGCTGCCCGCGCTGGAGTACGCCGTGTTCGGCTCGGCGCGACCGCGCACGGTCCTCGTGACGACCCCCAACGTCGAGTACAACGTCCGCTGGGAATCCCTCCCGGCCGGCCATGTCCGGCACGGCGACCACCGCTTCGAGTGGACCCGCGCCGAGTTCCGCGCCTGGGCGGAGGCGGTGGCCGAACGGCACGGCTACGGCGTCGAGTTCGTCCCTGTGGGCCCCGACGACCCGGAGGTGGGGCCGCCCACCCAGATGGCCGTGTTCACGATGACCACCCCGAAGGAGGCGAAGGCGGCATGACCGACGTACGCAAGGGGCGCACGCTGCCCGTCACCGACCTGTCCCTGGTGGTGCTCGTCGGCGCCTCCGGTTCGGGCAAGTCCACCTTCGCGCGCAGGCACTTCAAGCCCACCGAGATCATCTCCTCCGACTTCTGCCGCGGCCTGGTCTCGGACGACGAGAACGACCAGGGCGCGACCAAGGACGCCTTCGACGTCCTGCACTACATCGCCGGCAAGCGCCTCGCGGCCGGCCGCCGCACGGTCGTGGACGCGACCAGCGTGCAGTCCGACGCGCGCCGCCAGCTGATCGACCTGGCCCGGCAGTACGACGTGCTGCCGATCGCCATCGTGCTCGACGTGCCCGAGGAGGTGTGCGCCGAGCGCAACGCGGGCCGCACCGACCGCGCGGACATGCCCCGCCGGGTCATCCAGCGCCACACCCGTGAACTCCGCCGTTCTCTCAGGCACCTGGAGCGCGAGGGCTTCCGCAAGGTGCACGTCCTGCGCGGCGTGGAGGAGGCCGAGCACGCCACGGTCGTCACCGAGAAACGCTTCAACGACCTGACCCACCTCACCGGCCCGTTCGACATCATCGGCGACATCCACGGCTGCGCCGCCGAACTGGAGGCGCTGCTCGGCAAGCTGGGCTACACCGACGGGGTCCACCCGGAGGGCCGTACGGCCGTCTTCGTGGGCGACCTGGTCGACCGCGGCCCCGACAGCCCGGGCGTGCTGCGCCGCGTGATGGCGATGGTGAAGTCCGGCAACGCGCTGTGCGTGCCCGGCAACCACGAGAACAAGTACGGCCGTTACCTGCGCGGCCGCAAGGTCCAGCACACCCACGGCCTCGCCGAGACCATCGAGCAGATGACGGGCGAGAGCGAGGAGTTCCTCGCCGAGGTACGGGAGTTCCTCGACGGCCTCGTCAGCCACTACGTCCTCGACGGCGGCCGGCTGGTCGTCTGCCACGCCGGTCTGCCCGAGAAGTACCACGGCCGCACCTCCGGCCGGGTCCGCAGCCACGCCCTCTACGGCGACACGACCGGGGAGACCGACGAGTTCGGCCTGCCGGTGCGCTACCCGTGGGCGGAGGACTACCGCGGCCGGGCCGCGGTCGTCTACGGCCACACCCCGGTCCCCGAGGCCACCTGGCTCAACAACACCATCTGCCTGGACACCGGCGCCGTCTTCGGCGGCAAGCTCACCGCGCTGCGCTGGCCGGAGCGCGAGCTGGTCGAGGTACCGGCCGAGCGGGTCTGGTACGAGCCCATGAAGCCGCTGCGCACGGAGGCGCCCGGCGGGCACGACGGCCGTCCGCTGGACCTGGCCGACGTGCGGGGCCGCCGGGTCGTGGAGACCCGGCACCAGGGCCGCGTGTCGATCCGTGAGGAGAACGCGGCGGCGGCCCTGGAGGTCATGAGCCGCTTCGCGGTGGACCCGCGGCTGCTGCCGTACCTCCCGCCGACCATGGCCCCGACGGCCACGAGTCACGTCGACGGCTACCTGGAGCACCCGGCCGAGGCCTTCGCCCAGTACGAGCGGGACGGCGTCGCCCGGGTCGTGTGCGAGGAGAAGCACATGGGTTCGCGGGCGGTGGCCCTGGTGTGCCGGGACGCCGAGGCGGCCCGGGGGCGCTTCGGCGTGGACGGACCCACCGGTTCCCTCTACACTCGCACCGGCCGCCCGTTCCTCGACGACGAGGCCCTCACCGAGGAGATCCTCGACCGGGTGCGCACGGCGGTCGGCGAGGCCGGCCTCTGGGACGAGCTCGCGACGGACTGGCTGCTGCTCGACGCCGAGCTGATGCCCTGGTCGCTGAAGGCGTCCGGGCTGCTGCGGTCGCAGTACGCCGCCGTGGGGGCCGCGTCCGGCGCGGTGCTCCCGGAGGCACTGGCCGCGCTGCGGGGCGCGGCGGCGCGGGGCGTGGACGTGTCCGGGCTGCTGGCCCGCACCGGCGAACGGTCCGCCGACGCGGCCGCGTTCACCGAGGCGTACCGCCGCTACTGCTGGACCACGGACGGCCTGGACGGCGTCCGCCTGGCACCGTTCCAGATCCTCGCGGTCCAGGGCCGCAGCCTCGCCGGTCTGCCGCACGACGAGCAGCTCGCCCTGCTCGACCGGCTGATCGAGCACGACGGCAGCGGACTGCTCCAGACCACCCGGCGGCTCTACGTCGACACCGCCGACCCGGAGTCGGTGCGGGCCGGCGTCGACTGGTGGCTGGAGATGACCGGGCGCGGCGGCGAGGGCATGGTCGTCAAGCCGGTCGGCGCGGTGGTCCGCGACCGTGAGGGCCGCCTGGTGCAGCCCGGCATCAAGTGCCGGGGCCGCGAGTACCTGCGGATCATCTACGGCCCCGAGTACACCCGCCCGGAGAACCTGGCCCGCCTGCGCTCGCGCTTCCTCAACCACAAGCGGTCCCTCGCGATCCGCGAGTACGCCCTGGGCCTGGAGTCCCTGGACCGCCTGGCCGAGGGCGAGCCGCTGTGGCGGGTGCACGAGGCGGTGTTCGGGGTGCTGGCGCTGGAGTCGGAGCCGGTGGACCCGCGCTTGTAGCGAGAGGGTCCGGCCGAGTGCCCTGCCCGGGGCGCTCGGCCCGCCCGTTGTCGTCAGACAGACGTGAACAAGACCGTGCGGAAACACGCGAGGAACGCGTCAACCTGCGCTCCGGTGGTCAGGATGGAGGCATGGCATACCACGTCCACTCCGAGGCCGGGCGGCTGCGCCGCGTCATCCTGCACCGGCCCGATCTCGAGCTCAAAAGGCTCACCCCCAGCAACAAGACCTCGCTGCTCTTCGACGACGTGCTGTGGGTGCGCAGGGCCCGCGCCGAGCACGACGGGTTCGCCGATGTGCTGCGCGACCGGGGCGTCACCGTCCACCTCTTCGGTGACCTCCTGGCCGAGACGCTCGAAATCCCGGCGGCCAGATCCCTCGTCCTGGACCGGGTCTTCGACGAGAAGGAGTACGGCCCGCTGGCCACGGACCATCTGAGAGCCGCCTTCGAGAACCTGCCCGCGCGGCAACTGGCCGAGGACCTGGTCGGCGGCATGACCAAACGCGAGTTCCTGGACGAGCACCCCGAGCCGACCTCCGTGCGCTTCCACGCCATGGAACTGGACGACTTCCTGCTGGACCCCCTGCCCAACCACCTCTTCACCCGCGACACCTCCGCCTGGATCTACGACGGCGTGTCCATCAACGCCATGCGCTGGCCCGCCCGGCAGCGCGAGACCGTGCACTTCGAGGCGATCTACCGGCACCACCCGCTCTTCCGGGACGAGACGTTCCACGTGTGGTCCGAGGGGCAGGCCGACTACCCGTCGACCATCGAGGGCGGGGACGTGCTGGTCATCGGCAACGGGGCCGTGCTCATCGGCATGAGCGAGCGCACCACCCCGCAGGCCGTCGAGATGCTCGCGCACAAGCTGTTCGCCGCCGGGTCCGCCGAGACCATCGTGGCCCTCGACATGCCCAAGCGGCGTGCCTTCATGCACCTCGACACCGTGATGACGATGGTCGACGGCGACACCTTCACCCAGTACGCGGGCCTCGGCATGCTCCGGTCGTACACCATCGAGCCGGGCGTCGGCGAGAAGGAGCTGAAAGTCACCTGCCATCCGCCGGAGCACATGCACCGCGCGATCGCCGCCGCGCTCGGCCTGAACGAGATCCGCGTGCTCACCGCGACCCAGGACGTGCACGCGGCCGAGCGCGAGCAGTGGGACGACGGCTGCAACGTCCTCGCCGTCGAACCCGGAGTCGTCGTCGCCTACGAACGGAACGCCACCACCAACACCCACCTGCGCAAACAGGGCATCGAGGTGATAGAGATCCCGGGCAGCGAGCTGGGGCGCGGCAGGGGCGGGCCGCGGTGCATGAGCTGCCCCGTGGAACGGGAGCCGGTGTAGCCACCCCCTGGACACCGCTCCGTATAGACATGCTGAGCTTCGTATAGTATTCCAGGAGTCTGTGTCCCCGTATCCCTGGAGCGCCCCCATGGCGACTGTCCCGACCGCCCTCGCCGGCCGCCACTTCCTCAAGGAGCTGGACCTCACCGAGGAGGAGTTCCGCGGTCTGGTCGAGCTGGCCGCGGACCTGAAGGCCGCCAAGAAGGCCGGGGACGAGGTGCAGTACCTGCGGGGCCGCAACATCGCGCTGATCTTCGAGAAGACCTCCACCCGCACCCGCTGCGCGTTCGAGGTCGCGGCCGCCGACCAGGGCGCCTCGACCACGTACCTCGACCCCTCCGGCTCGCAGATCGGCCACAAGGAGTCGGTCAAGGACACCGCGCGGGTGCTGGGCCGGATGTACGACGCGATCGAGTACCGGGGTGACAGTCAGCGGAAGGTGGAGGAGCTGGCCGCGTACGCCGGGGTGCCGGTCTACAACGGGCTCACCGACGACTGGCACCCCACCCAGATGCTCGCCGACGTGCTCACCATGACCGAGCACTGCGCCAAGCCGCTGACGGAGACCGCCTTCGCCTACCTGGGCGACGCCCGCTTCAACATGGGCAACTCCTACCTGGTCACCGGCGCCCTGCTCGGCATGGACGTCCGCCTCGTCGCGCCGAAGGAGTTCTGGCCGGCCGAGGAGGTCGTCGACCGGGCCCGCGCGCTCGCCGCGGCCAGCGGCGCCCGCGTCACGCTCACCGAGACCCTGGACGAGGGCGTCCGCGGCGCCGACTTCGTCGCCACGGACGTCTGGGTCTCCATGGGCGAGCCGAAGGAGGTCTGGGCCGAGCGCATCACCGCCCTCGCCCCGTACGCCGTGACCATGGACGTCCTGCGCGCCACCGGCAACCCGGACGTGAAGTTCCTGCACTGCCTGCCCGCCTTCCACGACCTCGGCACCAGGGTCGGCCGGGAGATCCACGCGGCCCACGGCCTGGAGTACCTGGAGGTCTCCGACGAGGTCTTCGAGTCGGCCCACTCGGTCGTCTTCGACGAGGCGGAGAACCGGATGCACACCATCAAGGCGGTCATGGTGGCAACCCTCGCCTGAACAGGCCTCAGGGGTCTTTTCACTCTGCCCGCCCGGGCCGCGCGGCCTGGCACCGCATCCGCTCTACGGGCGCCGGAACTCCCGGCTCGCCCGCATCACGCCGACGGGCGCCGCTGAGCCGGTACCGCGGACAGCCTGAACCACACCGCCTTGCCGGACTCGGTCGGCCGGTGCCCGCACGAGGAGCTCAGGGTGCGGATCAGCAGCAGTCCGCGCCCGTGCTCCTGCCAGGGGTCGGGCGGCCCGCCGGCCGGACAGGTGAGATCGCCGGGCGGCGCCGGGTCGGTGTCGTGCACCTCGACCCGGCACCCCGAGGGCATCAGCTCCACGACCAGCTCTATCGGTGTCCCGCCGGAGGTGTGCTCCACGGCGTTGGCCACGAGTTCCGCCGTGAGCAGCTCGGCGGTGTCGGAGTCCGCCCCGTGCTCCAGCTCGGCCAGCGCCGTACGGACCAGGGCACGGGCCACGGGCACCGCGGCCGCGGTGTGCGGCAGCGCGACGCGCCAGGAGGCGGGGGCTGAGGGGAGTTCGTACAAGGCGGGTCCGTTCATGGAGCAGGACATCCTGCTTTCAACCTGATGAATGGTACGGCGCCGCTTCCCGATGGCGTCCGAGGGGCACCGTCGGGGGCGCCTTCGCCCCCTTGCCGGACGGCTTACCCAGGTGAACGCGGTGCCGCGCACCGCTGCTCCCGCCGTTACGCCGGTGTGGACGATCCGTGACGGATGTAACCGGCCCAGATCACACCCGGGCCCCACGCGAGAGTCCTACCCGCACGGCCTGTAGCGCACTCATGACGACAGTCACGAATAGGTGATAGCTTCGTGGGGTAGAGCTCAGTGAGGCAGTGCCCGCCCGAGGAGGCCGCACGTCATGAGTCCCTTCACCGGCTCCGCCGCCCGCACCCCGAGCTGGGAGCATCTGCGCGTCGCCCTCACCGACGGCGTCGCCACCGTCACGCTCGCCCGCCCCGAGAAGCTCAACGCGCTCACCTTCGGCGCCTACGCCGACCTGCGCGACCTGCTCGCGGAGCTCTCCCGGGAGCGGTCCGTACGGGCCCTGGTGCTGGCCGGCGAGGGTCGCGGCTTCTGCTCCGGCGGCGACGTCGACGAGATCATCGGCGCCACCCTGTCCATGGACACCGCCCAGCTCCTGGACTTCAACCGGATGACGGGCCAGGTGGTCCGCGCGGTCCGGGAGTGCCCCTTCCCGGTGATCGCGTCGCTGCACGGCGTGGCGGCGGGCGCCGGAGCGGTCCTGGCCCTGGCCGCGGACTTCCGCATCGCCGACCCCACCGCCCGCTTCGCCTTCCTCTTCACCCGCGTCGGCCTCTCCGGTGGCGACATGGGCGCGGCCTACCTCCTGCCCCGGGTCGTCGGCCTGGGCCACGCGACCCGCCTGCTGATGCTGGGCGACCCGGTCCGCGCCCGGGAGGCCGAGCGCATCGGCCTGATCAGCGAACTGACGGAGGAGGGCCGCGCCGACGAGGCGGCACAGCGACTGGCCCACCGCCTGGCCGAGGGCCCGGCCCTGGCGTACGCCCAGACGAAGGCCCTCCTCACGTCGGAGCTGGACATGCCGCTCGCGGCATCGATCGAGCTGGACGCCTCGACCCAGGCCCTCCTGATGACAGGAGAGGACTACGCGGAGTTCCACGCGGCGTTCACGGAGAAGCGCCCTCCCAAATGGAGCGGACGTTGAGTGCGGTGCGTTCAGGGGCGCGGGGAGCGGCGCGACCAGCCACACACGGTCCGCAGCCACACACCGGGCCGGACCACCCGCTACGCGTCGCGGTCATCGGCGGCGGCCCCGGCGGTCTCTACGCCGCCGCCCTCCTCAAGCGCCTCGACCCCACCCGGGACGTCACCGTCTGGGAACGCAACCCCCCGGACAGCACGTTCGGCTTCGGCGTGGTCCTCTCCGACGAGACCCTCGGCGGCATAGAGCACGCCGACCCGGTGGTCTACGAGGCCCTCCAGCGGCACTTCGTCCGCTGGGACGACATCGACATCGTCCACCGCGACACCCGCCACACCTCCGGAGGCCACGGCTTCGCCGCGCTCGGCCGCCAGCGACTCCTCGACATCCTCCACAACCGCTGCCGCGACCTCGGCGTCGACCTCCGCTTCCGCACCGAGGCCCCGAAGGACCTCTCACGGACCCACGACCTGGTCATCGCGGCGGACGGCATCCACAGCACCACACGCGAGACGTACGCGGACGTCTTCCGCCCCCGGCTCACCGCCCACCGCTGCCGCTACATCTGGCTGGCCGTCGGCTTCCCCTTCGACTCCTTCCGCTTCGAGATCGCCGAAACCGAACACGGCGTGATGCAACTCCACGGCTACCCCTATTCCCGCCCGTCGCGCGGCCACCACCCCTCGACGAGGCCCTCCGGGCCGCAGGATCAATGCGGCGCATCCACCGTGATCATCGAGATGCGCGAAGAGGTCTGGCGCGCGGCCGGCTTCGACGAGCTCGGCGAAACCGAGTCGATCGAACGCTGCGCCAAGATCTTCGCGGAGGCACTCCGCGGCCGCCCCCTGACGTCGAACAACTCCGCGTGGACGACCTTCCGCACGGTCGTCAACGACCACTGGTCGCACGGCAACGTCGTCCTCCTCGGCGACGCCGCCCACACGGCCCACTTCTCCATCGGCTCCGGCACCAAGCTCGCCGTCGAGGACGCCCTCGCCCTGGCCGCCTGCCTGGACGAACAGGACTCGCTGCCCGAGGCCCTGGCCGCGTACGAGGCGGAGCGGCGTCCCGTCGTCGCCTCCACGCAGCGCGCCGCCCGGGCCAGCCTGGAGTGGTTCGAGAACCTCCCCCTGTACCTGGACCAGCCGCCCCGCCAGTTCGCCTTCAACCTGCTCACCCGTAGCCGCCGCGTCACCCACGACAACCTGCGGCTGCGCGACGCCCGCTTCACGGAGACGGTGGAGCACGAGTTCGGCTGCCCGCCCGGCACGCCCCCGATGTTCACCCCGTTCCGGCTGCGCGGCCTGACCCTGCGCAACCGGGTCGTCGTCTCGCCCATGGACATGTACTCGGCGGCCGACGGCGTCCCCGGCGACTTCCATCTCGTCCATCTGGGCGCGCGGGCGATGGGCGGGGCCGGGCTGGTGATGACCGAGATGGTGTGCGTCAGCGAGCAGGGCCGGATCACGCCCGGCTGCGCAGGCCTCTACACCGGCCGGCAGGCCGAGGCCTGGAAGCGGATCACGGACTTCGTGCACGACCGGGCACCCGGCACCGCGATCGGCGTGCAGCTCGGCCACAGCGGCCGCAAGGGTTCCACGAAACCGATGTGGGAGGGCATGGACGAGCCGCTGGAGGAGGGCAACTGGCCGCTCGTGGCAGCCTCAGCGCTGCCGTACAAGCCGTTCGGCCAGACCCCGCGGGAGCTGTCGCGCGCCCAGCTCACCGACCTTCGAGAGCAGTTCGCGGCCGCCGCCTGCCGTGCCGCCCGCGCCGGCTTCGACCTGCTCGAACTGCACTGCGCCCACGGCTATCTGCTGTCCGGCTTCCTCTCCCCGCTGACCAACCACCGCACCGACGCCTACGGCGGCTCGCTGGAGAAGCGGCTGCGCTTCCCGCTGGAGGTGTTCGACGCCGTACGGAACGTGTGGCCCGGGGAGCGGCCCATGACGGTCCGGATCTCCGCCACCGACTGGGCCGAGGGCGGGACGACCGCCGAGGAGGCCGTCGAGATCGCCCGGGCCTTCGCCGCGCACGGCGCCGACGCCATCGACGTGTCGACGGGGCAGGTCGTGGCGGACGAGCGGCCCGAGTTCGGACGGTCGTACCAGACGCCGTTCGCGGACCGGATCCGTCACGCCATCGGCATCCCGGTGATCGCCGTCGGCGCGATCTCCTCCTGGGACGACGTCAACTCCCTGATTCTGGCGGGCCGCACCGACCTGTGCGCCCTGGCCCGCCCCCACCTCTACGATCCGCACTGGACCCTGCACGCGGCGGCCGAACAGGGCTACACGGGACCGGGCGCGACCTGGCCGGCCCCTTACCGAGCGGGCAGCCGCCGCCCCCAGACCGGCCGCACGGACGCGCCGAAGCCGCGGCTGAGCCTGTGAGGCAGCTGAGCCTGTGAGGCGGGGGACCGGCTCCTAGCTCTGGCGTGCGGCCGGGAAGTCGGTTTCCTTCGCCGTGATGATCCGGGCGCCCATGTTGCGCTCCATCATCTCCAGGGCCGCGGAGGCAAGATGGGGGTGGATGGAGGCGACGGCGTCCTTGGGCACCGTGACCTCCAGGTGCCGGATGTGCGCGTCGAGGGCGGAGTAGAGGACGCACTGTTCGGTGACCTGGCCGGTCAGCACCACATGTCCGACGCCCAGGCTCCACAGGAGGTAGGCCAGCGGCGTCTCGTAGAACACGGAGTGGCGGGCCTTCAGCACGAAGAGCGACGCGTCGTCGGGCCGGACCGGCTCGACCAGGTGGGCGTGCGGCCGGGACAGCGCGGTGTCGACGAGCTCTCCGTGCTGCGAGCGCCACAGCCCGAAGTTGTCGTTCACGTAGATCACCGGCACGTCCGCCTCGCGGGCCCGGCCGATCAGCTCCGCGATGACCGGCACGGTCTCTTCGACGGACGGCACGAGCAGCTCGGCGTCCTCGTGGTCGTATGTGTTGATCATGTCGATCACGATCAGAGCCGACCGCGTCGGGTCCGACTGCCGTTCCATGGTCTGTGCCGCCCGTCGGATGCGCTCACGCATGCGGTCGCGGCGGGATCTCGGGCGAGGTGGGTCGGAGCATCGCGTCTCCCGAGTGAAGCGTGTGGTGCGGGTGCCGGGAACGCGCTGACGAGTACCCGGAGGCCCGATGGACCTAACACCCGATGGACCTAACACCCGATGGACCTGACAGCCGATGGGGCTGACCAGGGCGGCGAGCCTCGGCTCCCGCCGCGGCATCACGGCATCACGAACTGCGCGCCCGCGTCCCGCAGCCGCTCGTGCAGCCCCCGGAACACCGCCGACGAGCGCACCCCCGGCCAGTCCCCGGGGAGGAGCGCGGAGGGCAGGCCCGGGTCGGTGTAGGGGAGGTGGCGCCAGGAGTCCAGGGCGAGGAGGTAGTCGCGGTACGCGTCCTCGGGCGGGGTGTCCTCGCGCTTCTCCCAGTCGTGCAGCACGCGCGCGTGGCGGTCGAGGAAGGCCTCGTGCTCCTTGGCGATGGCGGCCAGGTCCCACCAGCGGGCGACGGCCTCCGCGGTCGGGGCGAAGCCGAGGTGATCGCCGCGGAAGAAGTCGACGTACGCGTCGAGCCGCAGCCGCTGGAGGGTGTGCCGGGTCTCCTCGTAGAGCCGCGCGGGCGCGATCCACACGCCCGGCGCCGCCGTGCCGAAACCGAGACCGGCCAGCCGTGAGCGCAGCACGTGCCGCTTCTGCCGCTCCGACTCGGGCACGGAGAACACCGCGAGTACCCAGCCCTCGTCCTCGGGCGGCACGGTGGCGTAGACGCGCCGGTCGCCGTCGTCGAGCAACTGGCGGGCGTCCGGGGACAGTTCGTACCCGGCTGCGCCCTGCGCGGTGCGGACGGGCACGAGCAGTCCGCGTCTCTTGAGCCGCGACACCGAGGACCGTACGGACGGCGCGTCCACGCCGACCGCGGCCAGGAGCCGGATCAGCTCGGCGACGGGCACGGGGCCCGGCACGAAGCGCCCGTACGCGCCGTAGAGCGTGACGATGAGAGACCGTGGTGCATGCTGGTCGGACACGTTGATCATCTTAGGTCGTACGGATCACTTCCGGCCGCCCCGGGTGCGCAGTCTGAACCGCTGGAGCTTGCCGGTGGCCGTGCGCGGCAGCGCGTCCAGGAAGACGATTTCGCGCGGGCACTTGTACGGTGCCAGTTCGGTCCTGGCGAAGGCGCGCAGCGCCTCGGCGTCCCGTTGGGCGCCCTCCTTCAGGACGGCGAAGGCCACGACGACCTGGCCGCGCGTCTCGTCGGGCCGGCCCACGACGGCCGCCTCCACCACGTCCGGGTGCCGCAGCAGCGCGTCCTCGACCTCGGGGCCCGCGATGTTGTACCCGGCCGAGATGATCATGTCGTCGGCGCGGGCGACGTACCGGAAGTACCCGTCGGGTTCGCGGACGTAGGTGTCGCCGGTGACGTTCCAGCCGCCGTGCACGTACTCGCGCTGGCGCGGGTCGGCGAGGTAGCGGCAGCCGACCGGTCCGCGCACGGCGAGCAGTCCCGGCTGCCCGTCGGGCACGGGCTCACCGTGCTCGTCCTGCACGCGCGCCTGCCAGCCCGGCACGGGGGTCCCGGTCGTCCCGGGCCGGATCCGCTCGTCGGCCGCGGAGATGAAGATGTGCAGCAGCTCGGTGGCGCCGATGCCGTTGATGACGCGCAGGCCGGTGCGCTCGTGCCAGGCCTGCCAGGTGGCCGCGGGCAGGTTCTCACCGGCCGAGACGCAGCGGCGCAGGGACGAGACGTCGTGGCCGTCGAGCTCGTCGAGCATCGCGCGGTACGCCGTCGGGGCCGTGAACAGCACCGAGACCCGGTGCCGGGCGATGGCCGGCAGCAGCTGCCTGGGGCCGGCCTGCTCCAGCAGGAGCGCGCTCGCCCCGGCCCGCAGCGGGAAGACCACCAGCCCGCCGAGCCCGAAGGTGAAGCCGAGCGGGGGACTGCCGGTGAAGACGTCGTCCGGCCGGGGCCGCAGGACGTGCCGGGAGAAGGTGTCGGCGATCGCCAGGACGTCCCGGTGGAAGTGCATACAGCCCTTGGGGCGGCCGGTGGTGCCGGAGGTGAAGGCGATCAGCGCCACGTCGTCGGCCGCTGTCCCGACGGCCTCGTACGGGGTGCCGGGCGCCGGGCGGTTGAGGAGGTCGTCCGGGGCGTCACCGCCGTAGGTCGTGATCCGCAGGTCCGGGACCTCGGCCTTGGTGAGGTCGTCGACGGCCCGGATGTCGCACAGCGCGTGCCGTACCCGGGCGATCTCGCACAGGGTGCTGAGCTCGTGCGGGCGGTGCTGGGCGAGCACGGTGACCGCGACGGCCCCCGCCTTCAGCACGGCCAGCCAGCAGGCGGCGAGCCAGGGGGTGGTGGGGCCGCGCAGCAGCACACGGTTGCCGGGGACGACGCCGAGTGCGCCGGTGAGCAGGTGGGCGATGCGGTCGACCCGGGCGCGCAGGGCGGCGTACGTCCACGGCTCGCCCGTCGGGGTGAGGAACGCCGGGCGGTCGCCGGGCGGGCCGGTCAGCAGCTCGGCGGCGCAGTTGAGCCGTTCGGGGTAACGCAGCTCCGGACGGTCGAAGCGGAGCTCGGGCCACTGGTCCGGGGGTGGCAGATGGTCGCGCGCGAAGGTGTCGACGTGGGCCGTGCGCCGTGCGTGCATACGGTTCGCCCCCTTGGCGTGGTGGGCTCGCCCCAGGAGCGTATCGTGTTGGTGACGACAGTCAACGGTGCGCGATAGTCTCGGAGTGGCCCGGCCGGAAGCAGGGCGGCGGAGAAGGGACTGGCGATGACCGCATTCTCGCTCGAACCGGCACAGCTCGCCTGGTGTGCCGAGCTGCGCGCCCTGGCCGCGGAGCGGCTGCGCCCCCTGGCCGAGAAGGGCGAGCCCGGCCGTGTGAACCGGGCCCTGGTCGCAGAACTCGGCCGACTGGGGCTGCTGGGGCGCCTGTTCACCTCCGGTGCACTCGACCTGTGCCTGATGCGCGAGTCCCTGGCCCACGGCTGCACGGAGGCCGAAACGGCCCTCGCCCTCCAGGGCCTGGGCGCCCACCCCCTGCACGCGCACGGCTCGCAGGCGCAACGGGCCCGCTGGCTGCCCCGGGTGGCCGACGGCACCGCGATCGCGGCCTTCGCCCTGAGCGAGCCGGGGGCCGGGTCGGACGCGGCGGCGCTGGATTTGACCGCCACCCCCGACGGCCCCGGCCGCTGGCGGCTCACCGGCGAGAAGTGCTGGATCTCCAACGCCCCCGAGGCCGACTTCCACACCGTCTTCGCCCGGACCACCCCGGGCGCCGGGGCGCGGGGCGTCACGGCGTTCCTCGTGCCCGCCGACCGGCCGGGCCTGTCCGGCCGTGGCCTGGACATGCTCTCCCCGCACCCCATCGGCGCGCTCGACTTCGACGCCGTACCCGTGACGGCCGAGGACGTACTGGGCGAGACCGACCGCGGCTTCCGGGTCGCCATGGGCACGCTCAACCTGTTCCGGCCCAGCGTCGGCGCCTTCGCGGTCGGCATGGCACAGGCGGCCCTCGACGCGACCCTCGCCCACACCGCCGGACGCGAGGCCTTCGGCGGCAGGCTCCGCGACCTCCAGGCCGTCTCCCACCAGGTCGCCGAGATGGCCCTGCGCACGGAGGCGGCCCGGCTGATGGTCTACGCGGCGGCGACGGCGTACGACGAGAGCGCCCCGGACGTGCCCCGGCGCTCCGCCATGGCGAAACTGCTCGCCACCGAGACCGCCCAGTACGTCGTCGACACGGCCGTCCAACTGCACGGCGCCCGGGCGCTGCAACGCGGCCATCTGCTCGAACACCTCTACCGCGAGGTGCGCGCGCCCCGCATCTACGAGGGCGCCAGCGAGGTGCAACGCGGCATCATCGCCAAGGAGTTGTACGCCCACCAGGAGGCCCGGTGACCACCGAGCGCGTCAATCCGCCCGGCCTGTCCCCGCCGGCCGGCTTCTCCCACGCCGTCGTCGCCTCCGGCTCCCGGGTGGTGTTCCTGGCGGGACAGACCGCGCTGGACACCGACGGCAAGGTGGTGGGGCGGACCCTGCCGGAACAGTTCGAGCAGGCCCTCACCAACCTGCTGTCCGCCCTCGCGGCGGCCGGCGGCACCCCGCCGGACCTCGCCCGCGTCACCGTCTACGCCACGGACGTCGAGGCGTACCGCGCGCACGCGCGTGAACTGGGCCGCCTGTGGCGCGAACTGGCCGGCCGCGACTACCCGGCCATGGCGGTCGTCGAGGTCGTCCGGCTGTGGGACGAGGAGGCACTGGTGGAACTGGACGGCTTCGCGGTACTGCCGTAGCGCGCCCTCGGTGCGGGCCGCGACGGCCGACCGCGCCGCCGTCACCCGGCGGGGTCCCAACGCGCGCCTGCCCGGCAGCAGTTCGCCGGCGCCCTCGGCGGTAACGGTCGGCCTTCCGGGGCGGCGGCAACCGTACGCGGGGCGGGGCGTGCGCGGACCTCTAGGCTGCTGATCATGACGCGGAGCCCTGTTGAACTGGTGATCTTCGACTGTGACGGTGTGCTGGTGGACAGCGAGAAGATATGCGTCAGAGTCGACGCGATGATCATGGCTGACCTGGGGTGCGCGTTCACCGAAGCCGAGATCATCGAGCGGTTCGTGGGCTCGTCCACCGAGGTCTACACCGCGGCCGTGGAGGAACGGCTCGGTCGGCGCTTGGAAAAGGGCTGGCTACGGAAGTACGAGCATCTGTATGAGGCGGCGTTCGAGGCCGAACTGACCCCTGTCGACGGCGTCGTAGAGGTTCTGAGCCGCCTCGCGACGGCCGTCTGCGTCGCGTCGAACGGTGATCACGCGGGCATCCGGAGAAGCCTGGAGATCACCGGTCTGACGGACCACTTCGCGAACCGCGTCTTCAGCGCGGCTGACGTCCGTCGAGGCAAACCCGCGCCCGACCTCTTCCTGCACGCGGCACGCTCCATGGGGGTGCAGCCCGGGCGGTGTGCGGTGGTCGAGGACAGCGCGTACGGGGTGCGTGCGGCTCGGGCCGCCGGCATGCGGGCTTTCGGCTACTGCGGCGGCCTCACGCCGGCCTCGCGGATGGAGGGGCCGGGCACCGTCGTGTTCGACGACATGCGCACCCTGCCCGAACTGCTGGCGACCGCTCCCCGCTGACTTCGCCCAGCTCGCCCAGAGGTGCTGAAACGACATGCCGTTGCCGAGACCGTGGTCAGGTCTCAGCATTCCGGACGTTTCTGCCCGGACGGTCCGTCACATCACCAAAGCGTGAGGGCTTCGACTTGAGTA